>NZ_JAKUHK010000001.1:0-31965 GCF_023630655.1 Synechococcus sp. MU1655
CCGGCGGAAAGTGTCACCGATGCCTTACGTCGCGCCGGAATTGGTTTCGAAGTCGAAACAATCGAGAAAATCCCTTCGATTCCAGCCTCCAAAGCAACCACCAGTGACAGCGCAAGCGCAGGGCAGCCCTAAACGCAATGGAACCACGCCTCAGCCGTCGACAAGCGCTGCGCATGATGGAGGCCTCTTACCTGGCGGCGGCGGCGGCCTTGATTTGGCTGGCTCTCTATTACTTGCCGATCGGTGGAGCCCTGTTCCGTCTTGCCCTTCCGCTGCCCCTAGCGCTGCTGCTGGTGCGCCGGGGCAGTCGCGCCGGGCTTGAGGGCGTCGTTGTGGCGATTTTGCTGCTGGTGGTGCTCATGGGTCCTCTGCGTGGGCCCCTGATGCTGTTTCCCTATGGATTGCTGTCGCTTTGGCTGGGGTGGTGCTGGCACAAAAAAGTGAGCTGGTGGATTAGCTGGGGGCTCGGGGTCGTCATTGGCGCCGCTGGATTTCTGGTGAGGGTCGTGGCGCTGTCCTTGATGGTGGGTGAGAACCTGTGGGTGGTGATTACAAGAGCCGGCGCCGGACTCCTCGATCGCGTCCTGGAGTTGATGCAGCTGCCCCTCGCCCCTGATCTGCTGTTGGTGCAAGCCATGGCAATCACTCTCGTCGTGGTTCAGCAGCTCGTTTACGTGCTGGCTCTCCACGCTTTGGCTTACTGGATCTTTCCCCGTCTCCAAGCTCCGATTCCTGAACCTCCCCCCCTGCTCCATGGCCTGGTCGCCCTCGACCCTCTTTGAGCTCCCAGCGGGATGCACTCGCCTTTCGGGCCGAGCATCCGAGTGTTGGGTGGGTGCCACTCACCGCTTTTGGTCCGACCCCAAACCTGCTCCGGATCTTTTATTGCTCCTGTCCTCCACTTTGACCGCCGAGGTGGAAGGCATCTCTGCAGCCGGTGCCACCTCTGAATCACGTCGCTACACAGCCATTGCTGACGCAGAGTTGCTTCTCTATGGGCCTTCCCATCGGCCTCACTGGCCTTTACCGCCTCTGCCCGCAGGCGTCTCGCCAGCGTTGATCAGTTGGGTTGCTGCGGAGGCCCTCCAGATTCAGCCCTGGGTGGGATCGATTGGACTGTCAAAGATGCCTCCCTTCGCTCATCTGCGTTTTGAGGATCCGCAGCTCGGTCCAGCCGAATGCCTTAGCTCCGGACACTCCATGACGCCGAAACGAGTCCTCCAGCTGCTCAACAAAGGCCAACGGTTCGGTAAGCGTTTGCGACACCCACTCGTCCTTGCCGAATGTGTCCCCGGAGGAACCACCACAGCGTTAGCCGTTCTTCGTGGTCTTGGACTACCCGCCAATGACCTGATCAGCGGAAGTGCCATCCATCCACCGATGGCCTTGAAACGACAACTTGTGCGTCAGGGGCTGCAATCCGCAGAGCTCAGCGCCATCCCCTCGGCGCAGGAGGTTCTAGCTGCCGTGGGAGATCCTTTTCAGGCCTTTGCAACCGGGTTACTGATTGGATCCCTCTCGAGCGGTGAACCCCTCCTCTTAGCTGGGGGAAGTCAGATGGCTGCCGTGCTGGCACTCGCCCTGAGCATGGTGTCGGCCCGAGAGCGCCGCTTGCTGTCCAATCAAGTGCTGATTGGCACAACGGCCTGGTTGGCTGGGGAAGTGCTGACGCCAACCGGAAACAAGCGCGCATCACTGGTCGAGCTGCTGGCATTAATGGAGGATCATTTCGCCGTTTCCATCTCTGCACTGGCGAGTGGTCTGCGCTTTCGCAACAGTCGACACCTCTCGCTGCGTGACTACGAGCTCGGTCATGTCAAAGAGGGGGTGGGTGCCGGTGGTCTTGCATTGCTGGCGCAGCTGCGTGGACTGTCTCTAGACCGCATCAGCCAAGACTGTGACAAGGCCATGGATCAATTGCTCGAATCCAAGCTCAAACCCTAGAAATCCCTAGGGAATCCAGCCCCGTAAGGTTTGAGAATGATCGGCCCATCTGCTCAGCCCGTTTCGTTTCGCAGGCGACAACTGCTTCAGGCCGGCTGCATAGCAAGCCTGTCATGGCTCGCCGGCTGTGCGCGATCCAATGGTTCACCTGTCTTGCGGGCCCCAACAAAGAGCCTGCCTGCACTGTGGCAAAAGCAACTCAAGTCTCCGTGGCGCATTACAGAGCTGAAAGCCATCAACGGCTCCGCACCCCCCTGGCTGTCATCCACCGATCTGCTCACGATTGGGGATGGTTGGTTATCGAGTCTCAACCCAAGATCGTTTCAAGCGATTGATGCCGCTCCTGTTCAAGCGCAATTAGGGCCTTCAGCAGATCAGTTTCTCTCTGAATTGCCTACAGCCTGGAAAGGCAAAATTTTGCCTGTGGGCGTCAGCCCCTGGGTAATGCTTTTTCGAGGAGAACCAGCCCTTCAAAAGCAAGCAGCCAACAGCTGGAAGGTGTTGCTGGATCCAGATTTCAAAGGCAAAGTCCTCTTACCGTCGAGCCCACGACTGGTGATGTCGCTTGCAGCGCACATGGAGACCCCTGATGCGCTGCGCCGCCTCAGACAGGCAGCCATCAGTTTTGATGATCGACATGCCCTCAACTGGTTGCTGCAAGGGGATGCACAGGTAGCTGTCCTGCCTCTGCAACGGTGCATGGGAGCGCTCCTTCGAGACCAAAGGCTGCATGCTGTGCTGCCTGAGAACGGTGCGCCTCTGAACTGGACTCTGATGCTGCGCCCAAGCTCAAGCAAAGAGCCCTTACCGCAAGCCTGGGTCGAAAAAGCCTGGGAAGAACCACTGCTCAGTCGGTTGCTCTCTGCAGGATGGGTCCCCCCCTTGGCTCGCTCAGATGTCAGCACTGCAATGTCGCGGGTGCCAAAAAGGCTTCGTTCCCTCGTCCTTCCTTCCAACGAGATCTGGGAGCGCTGCTGGAATCTTGCCCCTCTGGATCCGTCAGAGCAGGACGGTCTGAAAGCCAAGTGGAAGGACTTAGCCCCATAGACGTCGTCGAGGGGCCGCAGCCAAAAGCTGATGGGTCTCCGCCAACAGATCAGGAATCGCCAGTTGATGGGGACATCGGGGAAGGCAATCCCCACAGGTCTCACAGCCTTCGGCATTGACCTCCTCCCACCAGTGGCCAGCGCGCCCAATCAAGTTGTAACGCTCTTCCGTGAACTCCTTAAGGTGATGACCGAGCCTCAGGTTGCGCAGTCGCAGCAGCTCAGGGATGGGAACCTCCTGCGGACAGGGGAGACAGGCTCTGCATTGATGGCAAAGCGTTTCACCAAGCCGCTGTTGACGCAAACGTTCCAAACGGGTCAAAGCGGTCTGTTCTGCAGGGGTGAGAGCCCCATCGCTGCTGGCCATGGAGGCTGCAAGGTTGAGATCGGCCGGGCTGTTGGCCCCGACCATCAGGGTGCTTATCCCAGCAGCCAAGAGGTAGCGGTAAGCCAGAGCCAAGGGTTCCCAGGGCTGGCAATCTGCCCTTAGCAATGAGCTTGGTGCTTGCAAGCGTCCACCCTTATCCGCAGGGGAGATCGCCATGACTCCCATTCCTGCACCGAGCGCTTGCAATGCCAAGGGGAGCCTTGCTGGATCCAAGAGATGCAGATGGAGGCTGCAGAACTGAAAGCGACCAGTTGAGATCGCACGAGCGATCAGTGAATTAGGGCCATGGCTACTGAAACCAACTTGACCCACAAGCCCAGATCTAAGGGCCCATTCCAAAAGCCTGGCTCCATCCCCGTCGATCGCCCAATGCAGGTGGTCCTCGCGGTTTAGACCATGGACCGCCAGGCCATGAAGGAAGGGGCGTCCCAACCGTTCCAGGCACGCAGATAAGGCGCGTTTCCCTTGTTCCAAAGAGAGCCCTGGAAGGAGTTTGCTGATGATTAACCATCCCCCCTCAGGGGCAATCCCTTCTCGAGCCAACTGATCTAAGGACTGCCCCAAAAAGGTTTCAGCAGGGCCATAGGCGGGTGCCGTCTCGAGGTGGTTGATCCCAGCGGCATGGGCGGCCCGCACAACGGCAACCATTTGCTCGCGGTCTTTCAAAGCACGCATCGTCCCCAGCGTGAACAAGCTCACTTCCGGACCCGCGCCAAAGGCGCGACGAACCCCAACACCAGCCAAAGGCTCTGTTGTCATTGCGAAGTGTCGTCATCCGTTTCTTCGTCCTTGGGATGTCTGGACTGAAGGTGGCGAACCATGGCTGCAGGACTTATCTCATCTAAAAATCGACGAAACTCGTTTCGATCCTCTGCATCCGCTTCAGCATCCACCGCGATCGAGGCCTCAGCGACCACTTCCTCCAACATCCAAATGCTGCTGCCTGTACGGATGGCAAGCGCAATGGCATCACTGGGCCTGGCATCAATATCGAGGAGCTCTTCTCTCACCTCGTTCTCTTCAAGCGGCTCAACGTCTGAAGGGTCTTCGATCTCGTCGCTTGGCTCGTCATGACTGAGTTTCAAGACAGCGCGAAAGGTGCTGTCTTCAATCGCATGAATGATGACCCGTTCAAGATGAAGGTCACCAGCTGCCAACAAGCGCACCATCAAGTCATGGCTTAAGGGGCGAGGAGATGGCTCTCCATTCAATCCAGCCATGATGTTGTGTGCCTGGGCCTGATCGATCCAGATCGGCACTTGTCGCCGTCGCGATGGATCTCGAAGCAACACGATCGGACTTCGGCTCGCGGCATCCAGCGCAATCCCGATCACGCTCATTTCAACCATCGACGGCTCTCCCCCCCCTTCCTCGATTATGACCAGGGAACTCACGCTGAATGCACAGCATGTTCACAGGTCTGGTGCAAGCTGTTGGGCGGATTGAGCGACGCGGCAGTGGCCTTGTGGTGAGTGGCTGCTCTCCGTTCGCTCCCCTTCAGCTGGGAGACAGCGTTGCTGTAGATGGGGTTTGTCTGACGGTGGCGGAACTGGTCGGTGATGGGTTTCTCGCCAATGTCAGCGAGGAAACGCTGCAACGCAGCACCCTCGGACGCAAGGCCTCTACAGGTGGTTCAGTCAATTTAGAGCCAGCCCTGCGCTTGTCCGATCGCCTTGGCGGACATCTCGTGAGTGGTCATGTGGACAGCATCGGCGAGGTGGTGGCCATCGAAGCCCTAAGCCAATCATGGAACCTCGAGCTGCGCTGGCGAGATGCCGCCTATGGCCGGTACATCTGTGAAAAAGCCAGTGTTGCCGTCAATGGCATCAGCCTCACAGTCGCTGGGTGCTCTGATACTGGTGCGCGATTTTGGATCGCCGTGATTCCACACACCTGGATGGCCACAGCATTGCGCGATCTCGCAGCAGGGGATGAGGTGAATTTAGAAATCGATCTTCTCGCTCGATATACGGAACGCTTGCTCGGCCACGCGCGCGAGGGAGCTTCAACCGCCCCGAAGAACGAGGCGTCTCTGAGCTCTGAATGGCTCGCCTCTCACGGTTGGAGCTGACGGTTGGAGCTGAGGGAACATCACAAAAACGGGACAGATCTTGGGGGAATCAATACCTTTCGAGAGTTGTCTCTTTTACAAATTTCATGACCATGGACGATCGTCCCGATTCCATCGGGACTTTTCAAGCTTTCGCCATCGCGGAAGGGATTCTGCTGATCATCTTGGGCGTCCTGGCCCTGATCTTTCCAGTGCTGGCCTCCGTATGGGTCACTGGTGTGATCGCCGTTGTCTTTCTCGTTGGAGGTGTGGTTGGTTGGATCAGCAATCTTGCCCGCTCCAAACGCATGGGGCGCTGGATTTGCTTCTGGCGATTAGTTGTATCAACCCTGTTCATCGTTGCGGGTGCTTCGATGATCAGCAATTTCCGAAGTCCTGCAGACGCCGCTGGCCAGGTGGCAGCACTTTCGCTCGCGATTGGAATCGTCTTTCTAGTGGAGGGTGTTGTTGCCTTTTTCAACGGTCTGTCTCACAGCAACCGTCCTGGAGCGGGCTGGGCCATTGCCAATGGCGTCATCACCTTCATCCTTGGCCTGCTGATCGTGACGCTGAAGTTCTGGGGCTTGCTGTGGGTACTCGGCGTGCTTGTAGGCATCAGTTTCCTGTTCAGCGGCATTGATCTGATTGCCCTGAGCTCAACCATTCCCAAGGATCAAGACCCACCAGCTGCTGCTTGATCAACTCGCAGTCAGTGTCTTAAGACCAGTCGTCTCAAGGGCCCGGGGCTCAACCTGGGTCCTTTGTTGTGTCTTGATCCTGCTCTGAGCTCACCCCTGAGACCTTGAGCTCTTGGTTATTCATCGGAAGCAACCAGATGGAACGAGAGTCTTGACGCAACTCAATTCGAAACTCTTGGCCAGGTTCTAAGCCAAGGCGACGGGTGTAGGCATGACCAATGAGCAGATTTCCATTCCCATGAACCCGGGTCTTGAAATCAGCTTGGCGACCTCTGGTTCCACCACCGGAACTGGAAGAGGGGAGTTTGTATCCCTTCGCTTCCACCAAGGCTTTGTAAAAGCCTTTACGCAGAACGCGACCACTGGGACCGACATAGCCGCATCCCCTCGCAATTTCATCTTCAGAGCGATTGCTGAGTGACCGGGCCCTGTTCAGCAATTCCTGGCCAGTGAGCATTTAACTCAAGAAATTTGTTTTAATTCTGGCCATGACTCTCATACGAAGCAACAAAAGTATCGAAATAAGATTGAATCCATGACAAGCCAAGCTCGCTCAGATGAGATAGAGAATCACAAATAAGACCACCCAGATGCCATCAACGAAGTGCCAATAGAGCTCTGCCGCTTCAAGGGGGAAGTGGTTGTCTGCCGTGACTCGCCCTTGAGGGGTACGACACTGCCACCACACAATCAGAATCATCAGGGCACCCAGGGTCACATGTAGACCGTGGAAGCCAGTGAGAGCATAGAAAGTGCTGGCATAAAGATTGTCAGTCAACCCAAATGGCAAGGTGAAATACTCCACCATCTGACTCACCAAAAAGGCCAAGCCCAGACTTGCCGTGAGCAGTAACCAGCGCCTGCAGCGTTGCATCTCACTTCGGCGCAGATTGACACCAGCACGATGGAAGGTGGCACTACTGACAAGCAAAAGAATGGTGTTCAGCGTTGGAAGCGGAAGCTCCAACTCGTATACAGCATCAGGAAGGAGAGGGTTAACAGCCTTAAACGTGAGATAGGCCGCGAAAAAGCCTGCAAATGTCATCGCATCAGCCACCAAAAAGGTGGCCAGGCCAAACATGCGATGGTCGGGATGGCTTTCTTCGTGATGGTCCTGGATTTCAACCGCTTGGTCTTGAGGGGATAGGGAGGTCATCGGCCGTTGCTCCATACATCGCTGCCACTGGCATCTTTCAAGTCGATCTGGTCTGCAGGAATTCCGTATCCATAGGGGTGAGTGACCAAGGGAGGCTCACCTTTCCAGTTCTCTACAGGAGGAGGAGAGGTGGTCAACCATTCAGGGGTCAAGGCCCGCCAAGGGTTATCTCCAGCAATCTGGCCTGAGCGTGCACTCGCGAACACGTTCCAGAGAAAGGGCAAGGTGCTCAGGGCCATCAGCAAGGCGCCAACACTGCTGATCTGATTCACCAACGCAAATTGCGGATCGTATTCAGCCACACGCCTGGGCATGCCGTTGAGGCCAAGCCAATGCTGTGGGGCGAAGCAAAGATTGAATCCAATAAACGTCAACAAGAAATGAAAACGTCCAACATTTTCATTAAGCATCCTCCCCGTCACTTTTGGGAACCAGTGATAGATCGACGCGAAGATCACAAAAACCGAACCTCCATAAACGATGTAATGGAAGTGAGCGACGACAAAGTAGGTGTCGTGAACATGGACATCAAAAGGCACTTGAGCAAGCGCCACACCAGTAATTCCACCCAAAACAAAGTTGACGATAAAACCACAGGAGAAGAGAACAGCACTATTAAGACTAATTTTTCCTCCCCACAACGTGGCTAACCAATTAAAGAATTTGATACCTGTGGGAACAGCAATAAAGGCCGTTGCAATTGTGAAAAATAAGCGCATCCATGGAGGCGTGCCGCTTGTAAACATGTGATGGGCCCAAACAACAAGCCCAAGAACAACGATCGCCATGATCGAATACACCATTGTGGTGTACCCAAAAAGAGGCTTCCGGCAATGAATCGGAAGGATTTCACTCACCAATCCAAACGCCGGCAACACCATGATGTAAACAGCTGGGTGAGAGTAAAACCAGAAGAGGTGTTGATAAACAACGACATTTCCACCCATTCCTGGATTAAAGAATCCAGTATGAGCAACAATATCGAAGCTCAGAAGAATCAAAGTCCCGGCAAGAACGGGTGTCGACAGAACGACAAGAATGCTCGTTCCAAGCATGGCCCAGCAATACATCGGCAGTTGCATCAGCTTCAAGCCAGGCCGTCGCAATTTCAAAATGGTGGCAATAAAGTTAATTCCACCAAAGATTGAGCTTCCACCTAACAATAAAACGCTCAGAATCCAAATGATCTGACCTGTGGCAGGAGTCGTCAGACTGAGAGGCGGATAGGCTGTCCAACCTGACTGCGCCGCACCAGTAATAAAGTAACTGGCAACAAGCAGTAACCCAGCAGGTGGAATCAACCAGAAAGCAACAGCATTTAGCCTTGGGAAAGCCATGTCCCTGGCTCCGACATAAAACGGAATCAGATAATTACCAAAAGCACCATTAACCACCGGGACGATCCAAAGAAAGATCATCACGGTGCCGTGCAAAGTCAGCACCTGATTGTAAACATCCCGGGGCATGAAATCAGCTACCGGACTGGTTAGTTCTGTACGAATCGCTCCAGCAAGGGCACCACCAATAAGGTAAAAAGCAAAGCCACAAACCAGATATTGAAGTCCGATCACTTTGTGATCAACGCTAAAGCTGAGATAGCGAAGCCAGCCAGTGGGTTGCAATGAGGGGGGTTTACTTTGTTGCGGAAGAGTGAGTGTCATGCCTCAGATACAGGGAGCTTGCGATTGGCTTGGAACCAGGCGTCGTAATCGTCGGCAGACTCAACCACCACCGTGGAGCGCATACCACCGTGATAAGGCCCACACAGTTCAGCGCAAACCACTGGATAACGCCCTGGGCGAGTGGGAGTGAAGTTAAGCAATGTTGGCTGACCAGGAATGATGTCCTGCTTGAGCCTGAATTCTGGAACCCAGAATGCGTGGATCACATCTTTAGCCTCCATTTTTAGTGAGATAGGTCGTCCTGATGGCACATGCAGTTCTCCAGAAATAATGTCCCCATCGGGGTAATGGAACAGGAATGCAAATTGCATCGCCGTAACCTCAACTGGAAGTGGCGCTATCGCCATTTCAGAACTGGCTTGCATCGCCCCTGCCGTGCCAATACCTCCCCAAACCCTCTCTTGAGTGGCTTGAGAATCACCATGCCCCCCATGAGCAAGGGGAACCATTCCCCCCATACGTTCGTAGATGTCGTAGCTGAATAAACCCACAAACAACACAACAATCGCGGGCACAGCGGTCCAAAAAATCTCAAGTGGCAAATTGCCTTCGAGTGCTATCCCATCACCAATTTGTCCAGCTTTGCGGCGGAAGCGCACAAGGCTGAACAGCACCAACCCAACGATTCCTACAAACAAAATCGTTCCGATGCTGAACAGAACACGAAACAGCTCGTCGTAAATGGGTGCATTGACGCTGGCATCAACAGGAAGAAGGTTGATGTTTTGGCCAATCCACAATCCACCCAGCACAAGGATCATTCCCAGCACAAGAGTGAGAATTGCCGAGGGGATAGGCACGAAACTCCTGATACATGTGTCAACAGACTATGGAGATCCCAGGCCTTCTTCATGCCGTGATTGTTAAAGCAGCCTGAAGTTCCTACTAACACAGCTGTTTCAAGGCGTTGTTGTCAGCAAAGGGAGATGTTGGCGACCTTGAAAATGTTGGAGACCTGTAAATAGCGTGCCGTTTGAGATCAGATCGCTAGTTTCCAAAAACAAACCATGCGGTTAGGAGGAACAGTCGTTGACCTCATCGACAACAGTTCCGATTCGTTGGCGTCTGGCCCAGCTCGCTGCTCACCTGGTCGTGGCTCTGATCGCCCTGGTGGTGATTGGAGGGGCAACCCGTGTCATGGAGGCAGGGCTGGCCTGTCCTGATTGGCCCCTTTGTTATGGAAGCCTGCTGCCTGGGCGCCAGATGAATCTCAAGGTGTTCTTGGAGTGGTTCCACCGCCTGGATGCCTTTGTTGTGGGCATTGCACTGCTCGTCCAACTGAGTGCCACCTGGTTCTGGAGGAAGGACTTGCCCCGTTGGTTGCTGCCTCTGTCGTTCCTATTGGTTCTGTTGGTTGTTCTTCAAGGAGGCCTCGGGGCTCTGACCGTGCTGCAACTGCTCCCCTCCGCAGTGGTGACGGCCCATCTCGTCCTGGCTCTCACCCTGGTCATTGTGATGAGCGCACTCACACAAAGGCTGCTTCATCAAGGGTCCAAAGAATCTGCCGCCCCTCGCTGGTGGCCCTGGTTCGGCGGAATCAGCCTTGCGGCCGTGTCAGGCCAATGCCTACTAGGCGGACGGATGGCGACCTCATGGGCGGCCCAACGGTGCTTACAGGAGGGTCAGTCCTGCCAATGGCTTCATTGGCATCGCAGTGCTGCAACCCCAGCAGCCATCTGCGTGTTGCTGTTCGTTGCGACAGCTCTGATCGCCGGCGGCTGGGCTCGTCAGCAATGGCCCCTCCTCATCACAGCCACTCTCCTGGTCTCAATGCAGATCGCTTTGGGTGTTTTCACCTTGCGACTTGGTCTAAGTCAGCCCGCGGTGACGGTGTGCCATCAACTCGTGGCCTGTCTGCTCGTGGCCGTCCTCGCGGCTCTCACTTGGAGACGCCCGTCCGCACCCGACTCCCTTCTCACGATCGCTCGCGATTCTTCAACCCTGGAGCCCTGTCATGGCTAGTTCAGCTTCCGTTGCTCCAATGCCCCCCACCCTCACCAGAGAGGAGGTGGTGCCATCTCGCAAGAGAATCAAACTCCCCCCCTGGCTTGAGGTTGCCAAACCACGGCTGATCCCACTTCTCCTCGCAACCACCTTGGGAGGAATGGCTCTTACCGAAGGCTGGCCACTCTCCTCACCAAGGCTGGCTTGCACCCTTGGCGGTGGTGCTTTAGCAGCAGCGGCAGCAGGAGTTCTCAACTGTTTGTGGGAGCAGGAGCTGGATGGACGCATGCTGCGAACAAGCGGTCGAGCCCTTCCCTCAGGACGGTTGTCACCATCCGCGGCTTTTGTTGGCGCGGTGTCCTGCACGCTGGCTGCAGCAGCTCTTCTGGTCAGTGGGGTGAATTGCCTTGCAGCTGGACTGTCTCTCCTAGGACTCTGTAGTTATGTGCTGCTTTACACCGCGCTGCTTAAGCCCCGCACCACACAAAATATTGTGGTTGGCGGCGTTGCTGGCGCCATCCCACCCCTGGTTGGAGCAGCTGCAGCAACAGGCCATATAGGCCTGGGTGGATGGTGGCTGTTCGCACTTGTGATGGTGTGGACTCCAGCCCATTTCTGGGCACTAGCCCTGCTTTTGCATGACGACTATCGGGCCGTTGGGATTCCGATGCTTCCAGTCGTCAAGGGACCTTTGGTGACCACGAGGGCGATCAGACGCTACGGATGGGCAACCATCTTGCTGAGCTTTTTAGGGACCTGGGCCCTACCGGAAGGTGGCGCCTTATACGGTCTGTTGATCCTTCCCTTCAACGGTCGCCTTTTGCAGATGGTGGAACGTCTGGCTGCTGAACCAAACAATCAAGATCGAGCCAAGGGATTATTCCGATGGTCAATTCTTTATCTGTTTGGAATCTGTCTCTTGCTTGTCATGAGCCGAATGCCTGGTTCTGCTCAATTTGATCTGCAAGTGAGGGCAGTCCTCAACATCCTTGCGGGCGGCTTTCTTCCTGCCGCTTCCTAGATTCTTTATCCACGCTTTTGGTCGGTTTCATGTCCCTGATCGTGCTCGATCACCTGGAAAAGTCTTACGGGACGATTTCAGCGCTCAGGGATTTGAGCTTGCAAGTCCCTGAAGGGTGTCTTTATGGCCTGCTGGGTCCCAATGGTGCTGGAAAAACGACAACTCTGAGAATTCTTGCCACTCTCTTGGCTCCAGATCTTGGCGATGTCCGCATTGCTGGCCTGGATGCCTTGAAAGACCAACGGGACGTTCGACGCCTCATTGGTTATGTCGCTCAAGAGGTAGCGATTGACAAGATCCTCACAGGTCGAGAGCTCCTTGAACTTCAAGGTGACCTTTATCACTTAAATCCAAAGCAAAGAAACCAACGGATCGACGAACTGATCGAGATGTTGGGCATGGATCCTTGGATCGACCGTCGATGTGGCACCTATTCAGGAGGGATGCGTCGTCGACTTGATTTAGCAGCAGGTCTCCTACATCGTCCCCAACTCCTCATCCTCGATGAACCCACGGTCGGACTTGACATCGAAAGTCGAGCTGTGATCTGGAACGTGCTTCGTGACTTAAGAGATCAAGGAACAACGGTCTTGCTCAGCACCCATTACCTCGAGGAAGTGGAAGCACTCGCCGATCGAATGGCGATCATTGATGCCGGAACAGTGATTGCTGAGGGCACCCCTAACGAACTCAAGACTCGTCTTGGAGGGGATCGCGTCACCTTGCGTGTGCGTGAATTCAGCAATGAGCAGGAAGCAGAGACGATTCGCGACTTGCTTCAACCCCTTGATGGCGTCCAAAACATTGTGATTAATCGCTCTCAAGGCCACTCCCTCAATCTGGTGGTGGATGGAGAACAGGTCCTCCCTCGCCTTCGCCTGTGTCTGGAAGAAGCAGGACTTCCCGTGTTTGCCCTTGCACAAAGCAGGCCAAGTCTTGACGATGTTTACCTTCAGGCCACAGGCCGCACCCTGATGGATGCCGAGCTGGCCACAGCCGGTCAGCGTGATCAAAAGCAAGAGCGCAAACAAGCCATGCGGTAACGACCTGCTTTCACCCCCCGATCTTCATCAGTGCGCCCCCATGACCACTCCCCATCTCCAGATCGATGCCAATGAAGCACCCTCCCGAGGAGCGGTGACGGAGCTCATCCAGGAAACGACAGCTTTAACGCGTCGCCTGTTCGTGCAGCTCAAGCGTCGTCCCTCCACGCTGATTGCCGGTGTTCTGCAGCCCCTGATCTGGTTGATTTTATTTGGAGCTCTTTTCTCCAACGCTCCAGAGGGGCTGTTGCCAGGCGGCATGAGCTACGGGCGATTTCTCGGTGCTGGAGTGATTGTGTTCACAGCATTCAGCGGTGCACTCAATGCGGGACTTCCGGTCATGTTTGACCGCGAATTTGGATTTCTCAACCGACTTCTCGTTGCGCCATTAAGAAGTCGAAGTTCCATTGTCTTCGCTTCAGTGATCTACATCACCACATTGAGCCTCGTGCAGAGTTTGGCGATCATGCTCACAGCGGCATTACTTGGATATGGATGGCCTGGAGCTGGCGGGCTCCTGCTCGTTCTGTTCACCCTGCTGTTGTTGGTATTTGCCGTTACGGCCTTAAGTCTGGGTTTGGCCTTTGCCTTACCTGGTCACATTGAGTTGATTGCAGTGATTTTTGTCGCCAATCTTCCTCTGCTCTTTGCCAGCACCGCATTGGCGCCTCTGAGCTTTATGCCTGGGTGGATGGGCTGGCTAGCGGCCCTAAATCCCCTTACCTTCGCGATAGAACCAATTCGAGCGGCCTATGCAGGCCCTCTCGATCTTTCGCTGGTTCTCTTGGACGCACCCTATGGCTCCGTTACAGGTCAGACCTGCTTGTTGGTCTTGACCGTACTCACCGTGGGGCTGTTTCTCCTCATCAGACCACTGCTCAATCGCAAACTCTCTTGATTCCGTGTCCGTCTCTTCGTTTCAGCCCCTGAACCCGCGCCAACTGGACCTGCAACGTCGCCTGCTGCTTGCCAATGAATTAAGAGAAACATCGCTCATCGCCCAATTAGAGCTGCAGTGGGTGCATCGCTATGGGGTGACCTCTCTGCCCAAACGAACGACTGAAGCCTCCCAAGACTCTCTCCCATCTCCTAAGAATTCAGAGGAGGGTTCAAAGAGCCAAGGTCTCTCACTCGTCAGCAATCCAATGGTCGAAACAGAGAAGCGGGCCTTACACGTGGCCCCCCTCCCGAGTGACTCCAAGGATGATGAGACTGAGGTCATTGAAGACCTAGCGGATCGTTCTTCCAATCCGCCACTCGCAATCGCACCTCCTCCGATTGCACGCGGTGCTCAACGCTTTCGTCGCTGGATGGTTGCGTCCTCAGCAGACCAAGATCTACAGGCATCCTGAAGGACCATGCCCATTCCATCCCGCTCCCAACTTAAGGGTGGCTTGATCGTGTCCGTTCAGGCTCCGGAAGGATCACCCATGCGCCATCCCGATGTGATTGCAGCCATGGCTGAAGCCAGCCTTCGCAACGGAGCGACGGGTGTGCGACTCGAGAGCCCAGAGCACATTGGAGCGGTGCGAAATCGCTGTCCTGACGCCCTGATCATTGGGCTCTGGAAGCGCTCATTTCCTGATAGCTCTGTCTACATCACACCTCGATGGGACGACATCCAAACGGTCTGGGCAGCCGGTGCTGACGTCATCGCCCTCGATGCCACAGCTCGCCAAAGGCCAGAAAAGGAAGACCTTGCAGAACTTATTCAACGGTCTAAGGAGGACCTAGGGGCACCACTCATGGCCGATGTGGACTCAATCGACAACGGACTGATCGCGGCATCACTGGGATGCGAGTGGGTGGGCACCACCCTGTATGGATACACAGAGCAAACATCACAACAATCTCCTCCTGGCTACAGCTTGATCTCTCCCTTAAGGGATCAACTTCCCGACCATGTGACTTTGATTTGCGAGGGTGGAATCAAGTCGCCAACTTCGGCTCTCCAGGCCCTTGAGCACGGCGCCGATCTTGTTGTTGTTGGCACGGCGATTACGGGCGTTGATCTGCAAGTGGCCGATTACCTCAGGACCTTGAAGAGGCAAAGTGGATGAGTCTCGCAAGACTCAGGCATGTTGCTAAAATTTGCTTTTCCTGTTGTCCTCAGCGGAGCTTTCTTCGGTCTGCCAATCGCAGGATTGCCGATGACAGAACTTCAGGCCCTGAATCGAGAGTTAGGGAGATTGTGCAACGCACCTCCCCGAGAAGCTTTATCGGTGTGTCGTATCCACGCGCGACTAGTGGGATCCCTTTAAGGGGACCCCATTAGCGGGATTACATCATTCCCATGCCGCCCATGCCGCCCATGGGGTCCATACCACCCATGCCGCCCATGGGGTCACCACCTCCAGCGCCTGCAGGCGCTGGAGGTTCAGGTTTATCTGCCACCACAACTTCCGTGGTTACGACCAGAGATGCAATCGAGACCGCATCCTGAAGCGCAAGACGAACCACCTTGGATGCGTCCAGAATCCCGGCACTCATCAGGTCTTCAAAGTTTCCAGTGAGAGCGTTGAATCCCTCTCCGCTATTGCGGACGCGATCCACCACCACATCACCGTTAGAACCTGCATTTTCAGCGATCTGACGCAGGGGAGCGCTCAGGGCACGCTGAACGATTTCCACTCCAGTCTTTTGATCACCTTCCAACCCAGAGGTCAGAGAATCGAGTTCTGATGCGATGTGCAGAAGGGTGGATCCACCTCCAGCAACAATGCCTTCCTCCACAGCTGCACGGGTGGCATTAAGGGCGTCCTCAATGCGTAGCTTCCGGTTTTTGAGCTCCGTCTCTGTTGGGGCGCCAACCTTGATAACAGCCACGCCTCCAGCGAGCTTGGCAATGCGCTCGTTGAGTTTCTCTTGGTCATACTCCGAATCAGTGTTCTCGAGCTCGCGCCTAATTGAGGCAACGCGGGCACTGACGGCGTCTTTGCTGTCATCGCTGTGCTGACAGGTGGTCAGGTCATCAGTGAAGACAGGGCGATGACCCTCGACAAGGTGACGATGGACGACTTGGGACGGGCACGCCGGATCACGATCAGCAAGGACAGCACCACGATCGTGGCCAGCGATGACAGCAAAGACGCCGTCAGTGCCCGCGTTGCCTCAATTAGGCGCGAGCTCGAGAACACTGATTCGGAGTATGACCAAGAGAAACTCAACGAGCGCATTGCCAAGCTCGCTGGAGGCGTGGCTGTTATCAAGGTTGGCGCCCCAACAGAGACGGAGCTCAAAAACCGGAAGCTACGCATTGAGGACGCCCTTAATGCCACCCGTGCAGCTGTGGAGGAAGGCATTGTTGCTGGAGGTGGATCCACCCTTCTGCACATCGCATCAGAACTCGATTCTCTGACCTCTGGGTTGGAAGGTGATCAAAAGACTGGAGTGGAAATCGTTCAGCGTGCCCTGAGCGCTCCCCTGCGTCAGATCGCTGAAAATGCAGGTTCTAACGGTGATGTGGTGGTGGATCGCGTCCGCAATAGCGGAGAGGGATTCAACGCTCTCACTGGAAACTTTGAAGACCTGATGAGTGCCGGGATTCTGGACGCATCCAAGGTGGTTCGTCTTGCGCTTCAGGATGCGGTCTCGATTGCATCTCTGGTCGTAACCACGGAAGTTGTGGTGGCAGATAAACCTGAACCTCCAGCGCCTGCAGGCGCTGGAGGTGGTGACCCCATGGGCGGCATGGGTGGTATGGACCCCATGGGCGGCATGGGCGGCATGGGAATGATGTAATCCCGCTAATGGGGTCCCCTTAAAGGGATCCCACTAGTCGCGCGTGGATACGACACACCGATAAAGCTTCTCGGGGAGGTGCGTTGCACAATCTCCCTAACTCTCGATTCAGGGCCTGAAGTTCTGTCATCGGCAATCCTGCGATTGGCAGACCGAAGAAAGCTCCGCTGAGGACAACAGGAAAAGCAAATTTTAGCAACATGCCTGAGTCTTGCGAGACTCATCCACTTTGCCTCTTCAAGGTCCTGAGGTAATCGGCCACTTGCAGATCAACGCCCGTAATCGCCGTGCCAACAACAACAAGATCGGCGCCGTGCTCAAGGGCCTGGAGAGCCGAAGTTGGCGACTTGATTCCACCCTCGCAAATCAAAGTCACATGGTCGGGAAGTTGATCCCTTAAGGGAGAGATCAAGCTGTAGCCAGGAGGAGATTGTTGTGATGTTTGCTCTGTGTATCCATACAGGGTGGTGCCCACCCACTCGCATCCCAGTGATGCCGCGATCAGTCCGTTGTCGATTGAGTCCACATCGGCCATGAGTGGTGCCCCTAGGTCCTCCTTAGACCGTTGAATAAGTTCTGCAAGGTCTTCCTTTTCTGGCCTTTGGCGAGCTGTGGCATCGAGGGCGATGACGTCAGCACCGGCTGCCCAGACCGTTTGGATGTCGTCCCATCGAGGTGTGATGTAGACAGAGCTATCAGGAAATGAGCGCTTCCAGAGCCCAATGATCAGGGCGTCAGGACAGCGATTTCGCACCGCTCCAATGTGCTCTGGGCTCTCGAGTCGCACACCCGTCGCTCCGTTGCGAAGGCTGGCTTCAGCCATGGCTGCAATCACATCGGGATGGCGCATGGGTGATCCTTCCGGAGCCTGAACGGACACGATCAAGCCACCCTTAAGTTGGGAGCGGGATGGAATGGGCATGGTCCTTCAGGATGCCTGTAGATCTTGGTCTGCTGAGGACGCAACCATCCAGCGACGAAAGCGTTGAGCACCGCGTGCAATCGGAGGAGGTGCGATTGCGAGTGGCGGATTGGAAGAACGATCCGCTAGGTCTTCAATGACCTCAGTCTCATCATCCTTGGAGTCACTCGGGAGGGGGGCCACGTGTAAGGCCCGCTTCTCTGTTTCGACCATTGGATTGCTGACGAGTGAGAGACCTTGGCTCTTTGAACCCTCCTCTGAATTCTTAGGAGATGGGAGAGAGTCTTGGGAGGCTTCAGTCGTTCGTTTGGGCAGAGAGGTCACCCCATAGCGATGCACCCACTGCAGCTCTAATTGGGCGATGAGCGATGTTTCTCTTAATTCATTGGCAAGCAGCAGGCGACGTTGCAGGTCCAGTTGGCGCGGGTTCAGGGGCTGAAACGAAGAGACGGACACGGAATCAAGAGAGTTTGCGATTGAGCAGTGGTCTGATGAGGAGAAACAGCCCCACGGTGAGTACGGTCAAGACCAACAAGCAGGTCTGACCTGTAACGGAGCCATAGGGTGCGTCCAAGAGAACCAGCGAAAGATCGAGAGGGCCTGCATAGGCCGCTCGAATTGGTTCTATCGCGAAGGTAAGGGGATTTAGGGCCGCTAGCCAGCCCATCCACCCAGGCATAAAGCTCAGAGGCGCCAATGCGGTGCTGGCAAAGAGCAGAGGAAGATTGGCGACAAAAATCACTGCAATCAACTCAATGTGACCAGGTAAGGCAAAGGCCAAACCCAGACTTAAGGCCGTAACGGCAAATACCAACAACAGCAGGGTG
Source organism: Synechococcus sp. MU1655 (assembly GCF_023630655.1). Lineage (NCBI taxonomy): Bacteria > Bacillati > Cyanobacteriota > Cyanophyceae > Synechococcales > Synechococcaceae > Synechococcus > Synechococcus sp. MU1655. The sequence goes on from NZ_JAKUHK010000001.1 coordinate 18,463, forward strand.
AACAGAACGAGCAGGAGCCCGCCAGCTCCAGGCCATCCATATCCAAGTAATGCCGCTGTGAGCATGATCGCCAAACTCTGCACGAGGCTCAATGTGGTGATGTAGATCACTGAAGCGAAGACAATGGAACTTCGACTTCTTAATGGCGCAACGAGAAGTCGGTTGAGAAATCCAAATTCGCGGTCAAACATGACCGGAAGTCCCGCATTGAGTGCACCGCTGAATGCTGTGAACACAATCACTCCAGCACCGAGAAATCGCCCGTAGCTCATGCCGCCTGGCAACAGCCCCTCTGGAGCGTTGGAGAAAAGAGCTCCAAATAAAATCAACCAGATCAGGGGCTGCAGAACACCGGCAATCAGCGTGGAGGGACGACGCTTGAGCTGCACGAACAGGCGACGCGTTAAAGCTGTCGTTTCCTGGATGAGCTCCGTCACCGCTCCTCGGGAGGGTGCTTCATTGGCATCGATCTGGAGATGGGGAGTGGTCATGGGGGCGCACTGATGAAGATCGGGGGGTGAAAGCAGGTCGTTACCGCATGGCTTGTTTGCGCTCTTGCTTTTGATCACGCTGACCGGCTGTGGCCAGCTCGGCATCCATCAGGGTGCGGCCTGTGGCCTGAAGGTAAACATCGTCAAGACTTGGCCTGCTTTGTGCAAGGGCAAACACGGGAAGTCCTGCTTCTTCCAGACACAGGCGAAGGCGAGGGAGGACCTGTTCTCCATCCACCACCAGATTGAGGGAGTGGCCTTGAGAGCGATTAATCACAATGTTTTGGACGCCATCAAGGGGTTGAAGCAAGTCGCGAATCGTCTCTGCTTCCTGCTCATTGCTGAATTCACGCACACGCAAGGTGACGCGATCCCCTCCAAGACGAGTCTTGAGTTCGTTAGGGGTGCCCTCAGCAATCACTGTTCCGGCATCAATGATCGCCATTCGATCGGCGAGTGCTTCCACTTCCTCGAGGTAATGGGTGCTGAGCAAGACCGTTGTTCCTTGATCTCTTAAGTCACGAAGCACGTTCCAGATCACAGCTCGACTTTCGATGTCAAGTCCGACCGTGGGTTCATCGAGGATGAGGAGTTGGGGACGATGTAGGAGACCTGCTGCTAAATCAAGTCGACGACGCATCCCTCCTGAATAGGTGCCACATCGACGGTCGATCCAAGGATCCATGCCCAACATCTCGATCAGTTCGTCGATCCGTTGGTTTCTTTGCTTTGGATTTAAGTGATAAAGGTCACCTTGAAGTTCAAGGAGCTCTCGACCTGTGAGGATCTTGTCAATCGCTACCTCTTGAGCGACATAACCAATGAGGCGTCGAACGTCCCGTTGGTCTTTCAAGGCATCCAGGCCAGCAATGCGGACATCGCCAAGATCTGGAGCCAAGAGAGTGGCAAGAATTCTCAGAGTTGTCGTTTTTCCAGCACCATTGGGACCCAGCAGGCCATAAAGACACCCTTCAGGGACTTGCAAGCTCAAATCCCTGAGCGCTGAAATCGTCCCGTAAGACTTTTCCAGGTGATCGAGCACGATCAGGGACATGAAACCGACCAAAAGCGTGGATAAAGAATCTAGGAAGCGGCAGGAAGAAAGCCGCCCGCAAGGATGTTGAGGACTGCCCTCACTTGCAGATCAAATTGAGCAGAACCAGGCATTCGGCTCATGACAAGCAAGAGACAGATTCCAAACAGATAAAGAATTGACCATCGGAATAATCCCTTGGCTCGATCTTGATTGTTTGGTTCAGCAGCCAGACGTTCCACCATCTGCAAAAGGCGACCGTTGAAGGGAAGGATCAACAGACCGTATAAGGCGCCACCTTCCGGTAGGGCCCAGGTCCCTAAAAAGCTCAGCAAGATGGTTGCCCATCCGTAGCGTCTGATCGCCCTCGTGGTCACCAAAGGTCCCTTGACGACTGGAAGCATCGGAATCCCAACGGCCCGATAGTCGTCATGCAAAAGCAGGGCTAGTGCCCAGAAATGGGCTGGAGTCCACACCATCACAAGTGCGAACAGCCACCATCCACCCAGGCCTATATGGCCTGTTGCTGCAGCTGCTCCAACCAGGGGTGGGATGGCGCCAGCAACGCCGCCAACCACAATATTTTGTGTGGTGCGGGGCTTAAGCAGCGCGGTGTAAAGCAGCACATAACTACAGAGTCCTAGGAGAGACAGTCCAGCTGCAAGGCAATTCACCCCACTGACCAGAAGAGCTGCTGCAGCCAGCGTGCAGGACACCGCGCCAACAAAAGCCGCGGATGGTGACAACCGTCCTGAGGGAAGGGCTCGACCGCTTGTTCGCAGCATGCGTCCATCCAGCTCCTGCTCCCACAAACAGTTGAGAACTCCTGCTGCCGCTGCTGCTAAAGCACCACCGCCAAGGGTGCAAGCCAGCCTTGGTGAGGAGAGTGGCCAGCCTTCGGTAAGAGCCATTCCTCCCAAGGTGGTTGCGAGGAGAAGTGGGATCAGCCGTGGTTTGGCAACCTCAAGCCAGGGGGGGAGTTTGATTCTCTTGCGAGATGGCACCACCTCCTCTCTGGTGAGGGTGGGGGGCATTGGAGCAACGGAAGCTGAACTAGCCATGACAGGGCTCCAGGGTTGAAGAATCGCGAGCGATCGTGAGAAGGGAGTCGGGTGCGGACGGGCGTCTCCAAGTGAGAGCCGCGAGGACGGCCACGAGCAGACAGGCCACGAGTTGATGGCACACCGTCACCGCGGGCTGACTTAGACCAAGTCGCAAGGTGAAAACACCCAAAGCGATCTGCATTGAGACCAGGAGAGTGGCTGTGATGAGGAGGGGCCATTGCTGACGAGCCCAGCCGCCGGCGATCAGAGCTGTCGCAACGAACAGCAACACGCAGATGGCTGCTGGGGTTGCAGCACTGCGATGCCAATGAAGCCATTGGCAGGACTGACCCTCCTGTAAGCACCGTTGGGCCGCCCATGAGGTCGCCATCCGTCCGCCTAGTAGGCATTGGCCTGACACGGCCGCAAGGCTGATTCCGCCGAACCAGGGCCACCAGCGAGGGGCGGCAGATTCTTTGGACCCTTGATGAAGCAGCCTTTGTGTGAGTGCGCTCATCACAATGACCAGGGTGAGAGCCAGGACGAGATGGGCCGTCACCACTGCGGAGGGGAGCAGTTGCAGCACGGTCAGAGCCCCGAGGCCTCCTTGAAGAACAACCAACAGAACCAATAGGAACGACAGAGGCAGCAACCAACGGGGCAAGTCCTTCCTCCAGAACCAGGTGGCACTCAGTTGGACGAGCAGTGCAATGCCCACAACAAAGGCATCCAGGCGGTGGAACCACTCCAAGAACACCTTGAGATTCATCTGGCGCCCAGGCAGCAGGCTTCCATAACAAAGGGGCCAATCAGGACAGGCCAGCCCTGCCTCCATGACACGGGTTGCCCCTCCAATCACCACCAGGGCGATCAGAGCCACGACCAGGTGAGCAGCGAGCTGGGCCAGACGCCAACGAATCGGAACTGTTGTCGATGAGGTCAACGACTGTTCCTCCTAACCGCATGGTTTGTTTTTGGAAACTAGCGATCTGATCTCAAACGGCACGCTATTTACAGGTCTCCAACATTTTCAAGGTCGCCAACATCTCCCTTTGCTGACAACAACGCCTTGAAACAGCTGTGTTAGTAGGAACTTCAGGCTGCTTTAACAATCACGGCATGAAGAAGGCCTGGGATCTCCATAGTCTGTTGACACATGTATCAGGAGTTTCGTGCCTATCCCCTCGGCAATTCTCACTCTTGTGCTGGGAATGATCCTTGTGCTGGGTGGATTGTGGATTGGCCAAAACATCAACCTTCTTCCTGTTGATGCCAGCGTCAATGCACCCATTTACGACGAGCTGTTTCGTGTTCTGTTCAGCATCGGAACGATTTTGTTTGTAGGAATCGTTGGGTTGGTGCTGTTCAGCCTTGTGCGCTTCCGCCGCAAAGCTGGACAAATTGGTGATGGGATAGCACTCGAAGGCAATTTGCCACTTGAGATTTTTTGGACCGCTGTGCCCGCGATTGTTGTGTTGTTTGTGGGTTTATTCAGCTACGACATCTACGAACGTATGGGGGGAATGGTTCCCCTTGCTCATGGGGGGCATGGTGATTCTCAAGCCACTCAAGAGAGGGTTTGGGGAGGTATTGGCACGGCAGGGGCGATGCAAGCCAGTTCTGAAATGGCGATAGCGCCACTTCCAGTTGAGGTTACGGCGATGCAATTTGCATTCCTGTTCCATTACCCCGATGGGGACATTATTTCTGGAGAACTGCATGTGCCATCAGGACGACCTATCTCACTAAAAATGGAGGCTAAAGATGTGATCCACGCATTCTGGGTTCCAGAATTCAGGCTCAAGCAGGACATCATTCCTGGTCAGCCAACATTGCTTAACTTCACTCCCACTCGCCCAGGGCGTTATCCAGTGGTTTGCGCTGAACTGTGTGGGCCTTATCACGGTGGTATGCGCTCCACGGTGGTGGTTGAGTCTGCCGACGATTACGACGCCTGGTTCCAAGCCAATCGCAAGCTCCCTGTATCTGAGGCATGACACTCACTCTTCCGCAACAAAGTAAACCCCCCTCATTGCAACCCACTGGCTGGCTTCGCTATCTCAGCTTTAGCGTTGATCACAAAGTGATCGGACTTCAATATCTGGTTTGTGGCTTTGCTTTTTACCTTATTGGTGGTGCCCTTGCTGGAGCGATTCGTACAGAACTAACCAGTCCGGTAGCTGATTTCATGCCCCGGGATGTTTACAATCAGGTGCTGACTTTGCACGGCACCGTGATGATCTTTCTTTGGATCGTCCCGGTGGTTAATGGTGCTTTTGGTAATTATCTGATTCCGTTTTATGTCGGAGCCAGGGACATGGCTTTCCCAAGGCTAAATGCTGTTGCTTTCTGGTTGATTCCACCTGCTGGGTTACTGCTTGTTGCCAGTTACTTTATTACTGGTGCGGCGCAGTCAGGTTGGACAGCCTATCCGCCTCTCAGTCTGACGACTCCTGCCACAGGTCAGATCATTTGGATTCTGAGCGTTTTATTGTTAGGTGGAAGCTCAATCTTTGGTGGAATTAACTTTATTGCCACCATTTTGAAATTGCGACGGCCTGGCTTGAAGCTGATGCAACTGCCGATGTATTGCTGGGCCATGCTTGGAACGAGCATTCTTGTCGTTCTGTCGACACCCGTTCTTGCCGGGACTTTGATTCTTCTGAGCTTCGATATTGTTGCTCATACTGGATTCTTTAATCCAGGAATGGGTGGAAATGTCGTTGTTTATCAACACCTCTTCTGGTTTTACTCTCACCCAGCTGTTTACATCATGGTGTTGCCGGCGTTTGGATTGGTGAGTGAAATCCTTCCGATTCATTGCCGGAAGCCTCTTTTTGGGTACACCACAATGGTGTATTCGATCATGGCGATCGTTGTTCTTGGGCTTGTTGTTTGGGCCCATCACATGTTTACAAGCGGCACGCCTCCATGGATGCGCTTATTTTTCACAATTGCAACGGCCTTTATTGCTGTTCCCACAGGTATCAAATTCTTTAATTGGTTAGCCACGTTGTGGGGAGGAAAAATTAGTCTTAATAGTGCTGTTCTCTTCTCCTGTGGTTTTATCGTCAACTTTGTTTTGGGTGGAATTACTGGTGTGGCGCTTGCTCAAGTGCCTTTTGATGTCCATGTTCACGACACCTACTTTGTCGTCGCTCACTTCCATTACATCGTTTATGGAGGTTCGGTTTTTGTGATCTTCGCGTCGATCTATCACTGGTTCCCAAAAGTGACGGGGAGGATGCTTAATGAAAATGTTGGACGTTTTCATTTCTTGTTGACGTTTATTGGATTCAATCTTTGCTTCGCCCCACAGCATTGGCTTGGCCTCAACGGCATGCCCAGGCGTGTGGCTGAATACGATCCGCAATTTGCGTTGGTGAATCAGATCAGCAGTGTTGGCGCCTTGCTGATGGCCCTGAGCACCTTGCCCTTTCTCTGGAACGTGTTCGCGAGTGCACGCTCAGGCCAGATTGCTGGAGATAACCCTTGGCGGGCCTTGACCCCTGAATGGTTGACCACCTCTCCTCCTCCTGTAGAGAACTGGAAAGGTGAGCCTCCCTTGGTCACTCACCCCTATGGATACGGAATTCCTGCAGACCAGATCGACTTGAAAGATGCCAGTGGCAGCGATGTATGGAGCAACGGCCGATGACCTCCCTATCCCCTCAAGACCAAGCGGTTGAAATCCAGGACCATCACGAAGAAAGCCATCCCGACCATCGCATGTTTGGCCTGGCCACCTTTTTGGTGGCTGATGCGATGACATTTGCAGGCTTTTTCGCGGCCTATCTCACGTTTAAGGCTGTTAACCCTCTCCTTCCTGATGCTGTATACGAGTTGGAGCTTCCGCTTCCAACGCTGAACACCATTCTTTTGCTTGTCAGTAGTGCCACCTTCCATCGTGCTGGTGTCAATCTGCGCCGAAGTGAGATGCAACGCTGCAGGCGCTGGTTACTGCTCACGGCAAGTCTGGGCTTGGCCTTTTTGGTGAGTCAGATGGTGGAGTATTTCACCTTGCCATTTGGGTTGACTGACAATCTTTATGCCAGCACTTTCTATGCTCTCACTGGCTTCCACGGTCTACATGTGACCCTGGGTGCCCTGATGATTCTGATTGTGTGGTGGCAGTGTCGTACCCCTCAAGGGCGAGTCACGGCAGACAACCACTTCCCCCTTGAAGCGGCAGAGCTCTATTGGCACTTCGTTGATGGCATCTGGGTGGTCTTATTTGTGATTCTCTATCTCATCTGAGCGAGCTTGGCTTGTCATGGATTCAATCTTATTTCGATACTTTTGTTGCTTCGTATGAGAGTCATGGCCAGAATTAAAACAAATTTCTTGAGTTAAATGCTCACTGGCCAGGAATTGCTGAACAGGGCCCGGTCACTCAGCAATCGCTCTGAAGATGAAATTGCGAGGGGATGCGGCTATGTCGGTCCCAGTGGTCGCGTTCTGCGTAAAGGCTTTTACAAAGCCTTGGTGGAAGCGAAGGGATACAAACTCCCCTCTTCCAGTTCCGGTGGTGGAACCAGAGGTCGCCAAGCTGATTTCAAGACCCGGGTTCATGGGAATGGAAATCTGCTCATTGGTCATGCCTACACCCGTCGCCTTGGCTTAGAACCTGGCCAAGAGTTTCGAATTGAGTTGCGTCAAGACTCTCGTTCCATCTGGTTGCTTCCGATGAATAACCAAGAGCTCAAGGTCTCAGGGGTGAGCTCAGAGCAGGATCAAGACACAACAAAGGACCCAGGTTGAGCCCCGGGCCCTTGAGACGACTGGTCTTAAGACACTGACTGCGAGTTGATCAAGCAGCAGCTGGTGGGTCTTGATCCTTGGGAATGGTTGAGCTCAGGGCAATCAGATCAATGCCGCTGAACAGGAAACTGATGCCTACAAGCACGCCGAGTACCCACAGCAAGCCCCAGAACTTCAGCGTCACGATCAGCAGGCCAAGGATGAAGGTGATGACGCCATTGGCAATGGCCCAGCCCGCTCCAGGACGGTTGCTGTGAGACAGACCGTTGAAAAAGGCAACAACACCCTCCACTAGAAAGACGATTCCAATCGCGAGCGAAAGTGCTGCCACCTGGCCAGCGGCGTCTGCAGGACTTCGGAAATTGCTGATCATCGAAGCACCCGCAACGATGAACAGGGTTGATACAACTAATCGCCAGAAGCAAATCCAGCGCCCCATGCGTTTGGAGCGGGCAAGATTGCTGATCCAACCAACCACACCTCCAACGAGAAAGACAACGGCGATCACACCAGTGACCCATACGGAGGCCAGCACTGGAAAGATCAGGGCCAGGACGCCCAAGATGATCAGCAGAATCCCTTCCGCGATGGCGAAAGCTTGAAAAGTCCCGATGGAATCGGGACGATCGTCCATGGTCATGAAATTTGTAAAAGAGACAACTCTCGAAAGGTATTGATTCCCCCAAGATCTGTCCCGTTTTTGTGATGTTCCCTCAGCTCCAACCGTCAGCTCCAACCGTGAGAGGCGAGCCATTCAGAGCTCAGAGACGCCTCGTTCTTCGGGGCGGTTGAAGCTCCCTCGCGCGCGTGGCCGAGCAAGCGTTCCGTATATCGAGCGAGAAGATCGATTTCTAAATTCACCTCATCCCCTGCTGCGAGATCGCGCAATGCTGTGGCCATCCAGGTGTGTGGAATCACGGCGATCCAAAATCGCGCACCAGTATCAGAGCACCCAGCGACTGTGAGGCTGATGCCATTGACGGCAACACTGGCTTTTTCACAGATGTACCGGCCATAGGCGGCATCTCGCCAGCGCAGCTCGAGGTTCCATGATTGGCTTAGGGCTTCGATGGCCACCACCTCGCCGATGCTGTCCACATGACCACTCACGAGATGTCCGCCAAGGCGATCGGACAAGCGCAGGGCTGGCTCTAAATTGACTGAACCACCTGTAGAGGCCTTGCGTCCGAGGGTGCTGCGTTGCAGCGTTTCCTCGCTGACATTGGCGAGAAACCCATCACCGACCAGTTCCGCCACCGTCAGACAAACCCCATCTACAGCAACGCTGTCTCCCAGCTGAAGGGGAGCGAACGGAGAGCAGCCACTCACCACAAGGCCACTGCCGCGTCGCTCAATCCGCCCAACAGCTTGCACCAGACCTGTGAACATGCTGTGCATTCAGCGTGAGTTCCCTGGTCATAATCGAGGAAGGGGGGGGAGAGCCGTCGATGGTTGAAATGAGCGTGATCGGGATTGCGCTGGATGCCGCGAGCCGAAGTCCGATCGTGTTGCTTCGAGATCCATCGCGACGGCGACAAGTGCCGATCTGGATCGATCAGGCCCAGGCACACAACATCATGGCTGGATTGAATGGAGAGCCATCTCCTCGCCCCTTAAGCCATGACTTGATGGTGCGCTTGTTGGCAGCTGGTGACCTTCATCTTGAACGGGTCATCATTCATGCGATTGAAGACAGCACCTTTCGCGCTGTCTTGAAACTCAGTCATGACGAGCCAAGCGACGAGATCGAAGACCCTTCAGACGTTGAGCCGCTTGAAGAGAACGAGGTGAGAGAAGAGCTCCTCGATATTGATGCCAGGCCCAGTGATGCCATTGCGCTTGCCATCCGTACAGGCAGCAGCATTTGGATGTTGGAGGAAGTGGTCGCTGAGGCCTCGATCGCGGTGGATGCTGAAGCGGATGCAGAGGATCGAAACGAGTTTCGTCGATTTTTAGATGAGATAAGTCCTGCAGCCATGGTTCGCCACCTTCAGTCCAGACATCCCAAGGACGAAGAAACGGATGACGACACTTCGCAATGACAACAGAGCCTTTGGCTGGTGTTGGGGTTCGTCGCGCCTTTGGCGCGGGTCCGGAAGTGAGCTTGTTCACGCTGGGGACGATGCGTGCTTTGAAAGACCGCGAGCAAATGGTTGCCGTTGTGCGGGCCGCCCATGCCGCTGGGATCAACCACCTCGAGACGGCACCCGCCTATGGCCCTGCTGAAACCTTTTTGGGGCAGTCCTTAGATCAGTTGGCTCGAGAAGGGATTGCCCCTGAGGGGGGATGGTTAATCATCAGCAAACTCCTTCCAGGGCTCTCTTTGGAACAAGGGAAACGCGCCTTATCTGCGTGCCTGGAACGGTTGGGACGCCCCTTCCTTCATGGCCTGGCGGTCCATGGTCTAAACCGCGAGGACCACCTGCATTGGGCGATCGACGGGGATGGAGCCAGGCTTTTGGAATGGGCCCTTAGATCTGGGCTTGTGGGTCAAGTTGGTTTCAGTAGCCATGGCCCTAATTCACTGATCGCTCGTGCGATCTCAACTGGTCGCTTTCAGTTCTGCAGCCTCCATCTGCATCTCTTGGATCCAGCAAGGCTCCCCTTGGCATTGCAAGCGCTCGGTGCAGGAATGGGAGTCATGGCGATCTCCCCTGCGGATAAGGGTGGACGCTTGCAAGCACCAAGCTCATTGCTAAGGGCAGATTGCCAGCCCTGGGAACCCTTGGCTCTGGCTTACCGCTACCTCTTGGCTGCTGGGATAAGCACCCTGATGGTCGGGGCCAACAGCCCGGCCGATCTCAACCTTGCAGCCTCCATGGCCAGCAGCGATGGGGCTCTCACCCCTGCAGAACAGACCGCTTTGACCCGTTTGGAACGTTTGCGTCAACAGCGGCTTGGTGAAACGCTTTGCCATCAATGCAGAGCCTGTCTCCCCTGTCCGCAGGAGGTTCCCATCCCTGAGCTGCTGCGACTGCGCAACCTGAGGCTCGGTCATCACCTTAAGGAGTTCACGGAAGAGCGTTACAACTTGATTGGGCGCGCTGGCCACTGGTGGGAGGAGGTCAATGCCGAAGGCTGTGAGACCTGTGGGGATTGCCTTCCCCGATGTCCCCATCAACTGGCGATTCCTGATCTGTTGGCGGAGACCCATCAGCTTTTGGCTGCGGCCCCTCGACGACGTCTATGGGGCTAAGTCCTTCCACTTGGCTTTCAGACCGTCCTGCTCTGACGGATCCAGAGGGGCAAGATTCCAGCAGCGCTCCCAGATCTCGTTGGAAGGAAGGACGAGGGAACGAAGCCTTTTTGGCACCCGCGACATTGCAGTGCTGACATCTGAGCGAGCCAAGGGGGGGACCCATCCTGCAGAGAGCAACCGACTGAGCAGTGGTTCTTCCCAGGCTTTTTCGACCCAGGCTTGCGGTAAGGGCTCTTTGCTTGAGCTTGGGCGCAGCATCAGAGTCCAGTTCAGAGGCGCACCGTTCTCAGGCAGCACAGCATGCAGCCTTTGGTCTCGAAGGAGCGCTCCCATGCACCGTTGCAGAGGCAGGACAGCTACCTGTGCATCCCCTTGCAGCAACCAGTTGAGGGCATGTCGATCATCAAAACTGATGGCTGCCTGTCTGAGGCGGCGCAGCGCATCAGGGGTCTCCATGTGCGCTGCAAGCGACATCACCAGTCGTGGGCTCGACGGTAAGAGGACTTTGCCTTTGAAATCTGGATCCAGCAACACCTTCCAGCTGTTGGCTGCTTGCTTTTGAAGGGCTGGTTCTCCTCGAAAAAGCATTACCCAGGGGCTGACGCCCACAGGCAAAATTTTGCCTTTCCAGGCTGTAGGCAATTCAGAGAGAAACTGATCTGCTGAAGGCCCTAATTGCGCTTGAACAGGAGCGGCATCAATCGCTTGAAACGATCTTGGGTTGAGACTCGATAACCAACCATCCCCAATCGTGAGCAGATCGGTGGATGACAGCCAGGGGGGTGCGGAGCCGTTGATGGCTTTCAGCTCTGTAATGCGCCACGGAGACTTGAGTTGCTTTTGCCACAGTGCAGGCAGGCTCTTTGTTGGGGCCCGCAAGACAGGTGAACCATTGGATCGCGCACAGCCGGCGAGCCATGACAGGCTTGCTATGCAGCCGGCCTGAAGCAGTTGTCGCCTGCGAAACGAAACGGGCTGAGCAGATGGGCCGATCATTCTCAAACCTTACGGGGCTGGATTCCCTAGGGATTTCTAGGGTTTGAGCTTGGATTCGAGCAATTGATCCATGGCCTTGTCACAGTCTTGGCTGATGCGGTCTAGAGACAGTCCACGCAGCTGCGCCAGCAATGCAAGACCACCGGCACCCACCCCCTCTTTGACATGACCGAGCTCGTAGTCACGCAGCGAGAGGTGTCGACTGTTGCGAAAGCGCAGACCACTCGCCAGTGCAGAGATGGAAACGGCGAAATGATCCTCCATTAATGCCAGCAGCTCGACCAGTGATGCGCGCTTGTTTCCGGTTGGCGTCAGCACTTCCCCAGCCAACCAGGCCGTTGTGCCAATCAGCACTTGATTGGACAGCAAGCGGCGCTCTCGGGCCGACACCATGCTCAGGGCGAGTGCCAGCACGGCAGCCATCTGACTTCCCCCAGCTAAGAGGAGGGGTTCACCGCTCGAGAGGGATCCAATCAGTAACCCGGTTGCAAAGGCCTGAAAAGGATCTCCCACGGCAGCTAGAACCTCCTGCGCCGAGGGGATGGCGCTGAGCTCTGCGGATTGCAGCCCCTGACGCACAAGTTGTCGTTTCAAGGCCATCGGTGGATGGATGGCACTTCCGCTGATCAGGTCATTGGCGGGTAGTCCAAGACCACGAAGAACGGCTAACGCTGTGGTGGTTCCTCCGGGGACACATTCGGCAAGGACGAGTGGGTGTCGCAAACGCTTACCGAACCGTTGGCCTTTGTTGAGCAGCTGGAGGACTCGTTTCGGCGTCATGGAGTGTCCGGAGCTAAGGCATTCGGCTGGACCGAGCTGCGGATCCTCAAAACGCAGATGAGCGAAGGGAGGCATCTTTGACAGTCCAATCGATCCCACCCAGGGCTGAATCTGGAGGGCCTCCGCAGCAACCCAACTGATCAACGCTGGCGAGACGCCTGCGGGCAGAGGCGGTAAAGGCCAGTGAGGCCGATGGGAAGGCCCATAGAGAAGCAACTCTGCGTCAGCAATGGCTGTGTAGCGACGTGATTCAGAGGTGGCACCGGCTGCAGAGATGCCTTCCACCTCGGCGGTCAAAGTGGAGGACAGGAGCAATAAAAGATCCGGAGCAGGTTTGGGGTCGGACCAAAAGCGGTGAGTGGCACCCACCCAACACTCGGATGCTCGGCCCGAAAGGCGAGTGCATCCCGCTGGGAGCTCAAAGAGGGTCGAGGGCGACCAGGCCATGGAGCAGGGGGGGAGGTTCAGGAATCGGAGCTTGGAGACGGGGAAAGATCCAGTAAGCCAAAGCGTGGAGAGCCAGCACGTAAACGAGCTGCTGAACCACGACGAGAGTGATTGCCATGGCTTGCACCAACAGCAGATCAGGGGCGAGGGGCAGCTGCATCAACTCCAGGACGCGATCGAGGAGTCCGGCGCCGGCTCTTGTAATCACCACCCACAGGTTCTCACCCACCATCAAGGACAGCGCCACGACCCTCACCAGAAATCCAGCGGCGCCAATGACGACCCCGAGCCCCCAGCTAATCCACCAGCTCACTTTTTTGTGCCAGCACCACCCCAGCCAAAGCGACAGCAATCCATAGGGAAACAGCATCAGGGGCCCACGCAGAGGACCCATGAGCACCACCAGCAGCAAAATCGCCACAACGACGCCCTCAAGCCCGGCGCGACTGCCCCGGCGCACCAGCAGCAGCGCTAGGGGCAGCGGAAGGGCAAGACGGAACAGGGCTCCACCGATCGGCAAGTAATAGAGAGCCAGCCAAATCAAGGCCGCCGCCGCCGCCAGGTAAGAGGCCTCCATCATGCGCAGCGCTTGTCGACGGCTGAGGCGTGGTTCCATTGCGTTTAGGGCTGCCCTGCGCTTGCGCTGTCACTGGTGGTTGCTTTGGAGGCTGGAATCGAAGGGATTTTCTCGATTGTTTCGACTTCGAAACCAATTCCGGCGCGACGTAAGGCATCGGTGACACTTTCCGCCGG
>NZ_JAKUHK010000002.1:0-28796 GCF_023630655.1 Synechococcus sp. MU1655
TTAAGGCAGTGTCGCTAGGAATACCCTCAACAACATCATTCAGGATTTGTTGGGGATCTTCTGTGCGTGGATTATCAGACGTCACCACCACAGCATCAGCAAGCTCTGCCGCAATCGCAGCCATCTGAGGACGCTTGCCACGATCTCTATCACCACCACAGCCAAACACACAAATCAGCTTGCCGTCTGCAAAGGGCCGACAGGCGTTGAGGGCGCTGCTTAAGCCATCTGGAGTGTGGGCATAATCCACCAAGACAGTGGGCAGCTCTCCCCCCTTTCCGTCCACAACCACCCGTTCCATCCGACCAGGAACGCCCTTGAACGTACTGATGGCTTCAAGAAGCGCCTCCAAAGGGAGCCCCTGCTGAAGCAAGACTCCAACCGCCTGCAACAGGTTCATCACATTGAAGCGACCGAGCAGAGGCGATTGGAAGGAGCCCTCACCCAAAGGACTCAACAGGCGGCCTTCGACCCCAGAAGAGCCCATCACCAAATCAGACATGGTCAGTTCTGCATGCGCTGAACCCTCAGCTAACGAACTCCGCCAACAGCGATCGCCCAAACGCTCAGCTAATTGTTTCCCCCAAGGGTCATCGATATTGACCACAACCTGAGCCCCCTGACCAGCCATGAGAGGTGGTGCAAACAGCCGAGCTTTGGCTTCGAAATAAGACGCCATCGTCTCGTGGTAATCGAGATGGTCCTGCGTGAGATTGGTAAACACCGCGCCGGAAAAACGGCATCCAGCCACCCGATGCTGATCAAGTGCATGGGAGCTCACCTCCATGGCCGTTAACTGAGCTCCAGCGGCATAGGCCTCAGCGAGTTGCGCTTGCAGCCGATCCGCTACGGCTGTGGTGTGTGTCGCCGTCACACTGTGACCAGGCCAGCGATTGAGAAGGGTTCCAAATAGAGCAGAGGGGCGTCCACAGGCCGAACTCAAATGTTCAATCAGATGGGTGGTGGTGGTTTTGCCATTGGTGCCCGTGACCCCAATCAAACCAATGCGCTCACTGGGGTGCTTCCAAAAAGCTGCCGTCAGCTCACCGGCCCAACGAGCAACCGGATCAGGCACCACCACCACCGCATCGCTTGGCTCAGGGGGCAGAGTTGCTGCTGCCGTAGAGCCAATCAGGACCGCGGAAGCCCCATCAGCAAGGGCCTTGGGCCAAAAGCTGCCGCCATCCACACGCCCGCCAGGAAGGCCGATAAACACACTCCCAGGCCCCACGCAACGGGAATCACAGGTGATCGATTCGATCACTGCATCGGACAACCCCTGGGGCACAGGCAAACCCACCGAATGAAGCAAGGCGTGGAGTGTCTGGGTCATCGCTGGGTCACCACAGATGGGTTTTCTAATCCGAACCTGCCGCAGGGGCGCAAACCCGCTGCAACCAAGTGCGCAATCCATCCCCACTCAGTCTGGGAGACACGCGCGGAAGTTCCGTATCTCCTAGGACTAAAACGGGAACTTCCAGGTCAAAGCGGGCTCGCAATGACGCTGCACAGTCGGGAGCGTCAATATCCACCACAACGAGTGTGAGGGGATGAATGTCATCTTCAAGGTTGAGATCTCGCAAACGCTGTTCGAGGCCCTCACAGAGACAACAACCAGCCCTGCTATAGAGCAATAATCGCCGTGAATCAATCGGGGACGGGGTCACAGCCGCAGGGGGTAAAGGGATGGCAGCGCAGCAAACGACGCAGGGTTAACCAACCACCACGCCAAGGGCCATGGCGCTGAATCGCCTCGATCCCGTAAGCACTACAGGTTGGGGTAAACCGACAGCGAGGGCCGATCAAGGGTGAAATCCAAGTGCGATAGATGCCGATCAAGCCGAGCATCAACCGGCTGACCCATGTCTCGATCACGGCCAACAGACCAAATGGATGGTTTCATCTTAACGAAGTGTGCTTAAACGCAAAATATTTTGATCAACAATCAGGGATTATCGTTTCAACATCCTGTAGTGCTTTTTATACGTGGCACGAAGAAAGCAGATTGGTGCATTTTTTGCAGCATTACTAGCCTTCTGCCTGTGGATAGGAGGCCATTATTCGCCCTCAATCGCAGTTGAATATATCCCTGGACAAGCGAACAGAATCAAAGATTTATCTCAGCTCAATATTTCCGAATACGGGTGCCCAGAGAAAGAGCTGTTACCCACACATCCATTGGCACCACCGCAACCAATCTCAAAGCTCAAACCCATTCCTGTGGGAGTCAGCATCCACATCAATGAATTGCCTTCAATCTCCGATACACACAATAATTTTCAGCTTGATGGATTACTGACTTCCACATGGTGCGATCCACGCATCATCAGCAATCTCCCAGAAAATGAAGATAAACTCGTTCTGTTCAACTCCGCTGCAGAAGACTGGATGGGATCCCATTGGGTTCCTCAACTTGAATTTACAAATCGCGTCAGCGAAGCCTTTTACCAAACTCAAACCATCACACTGCATCGCAGTGGAGCAGTGGAAAGGAAAGCGCGTTTTGAGGAAGGACTTGGCTCAGAATTTAGACTCGAAAAATTCCCTTTTGACCAGCAACTCCTGCACTTATATGTACAATCCTTTAGCTGGGACAAGACTGTTCTCAAGCTAGTCGAACTTGGAGATGTCGTAAGCCTAAGCAAAAACTCCAAGCTTCCAGAATGGAAAATCAAAAATTTAGGGTATGTGATTCGCAACCATGACGACCCCGAGCAAGGAAGCAATGAATTCTCAAGATTATCAGCGACGATAACAATCTCAAGGCGGTCAGGCCACTTTATTTACAAGATATTCCTGCCCTTAGGGATCCTCACCTTCACAAGCATCTTTTTCCTGGCCATCCCCTTAGAGGCATTTGCGGACAGATTGGCATTTATTTCCGGACTGCTATTTACAACTCTTGCTTACCAAATCATTATCACCAGCTCAGTACCAAGAGTCCCCTATCTAACCCTAGGCGATACTTATACAATCTTCCTATTCGTGTTTATGGTTTCAGAAGTCTTCATCGCTTATTACATCTCACAAACAATTGCGAAAGAAGGCGCAGAACGCGTTCCAACACTCGAAAGAATCATGGAAATCTTCCTTCCAGCGACCTTCTTAGCCTCTCAAGGGCTTTTTGCTTGGATTGCCCTCAGTTAAAAAAGACCAGAAGGCAATTGAACCAATACAAAGAATCTTGAGGCTCACTTCAAGGAATCACGAAGGCTAGAAATCCATCGAGACAACACACCAAACTCATCTTGACGTTGACGCAGATGCTTTGAATCGTCATCGGCCTCGCAAGACTGATCACTCACAAGTCGCAAGACTTGTCTTAGTGGACGAGCGATAAGAGCTTCAAAGAAGCGTTTACCAACCACAACTACAGCCAAAGACATGAGTCCAACAGCCAAGACAAGCAGAAGGACAAAACGCGCTGGAGACGGCAAACCAGAGTCAATCGGAAGTGATACGATCTGAGCACCAACAACATCACCCAGCTTCCATCCAAATCCATTCTTATCTCCATAGGCAATTAGTTGGCTTTTAGGAGCCCTATCGGGTGTTGAGTGACAGGCCAAACAACTTTCTTTCGAGAGCCGAATGGGCTTCGCGAGAAAATATTGATTATGATCACTATTATCATTTAGAACACCGCTAATCTCCCTTAAACGAGGGTTGTCTTCAAACCGAGCAATAATTTCCGCTTCAGTAGCACTCGCACGATCCGAAGGACTTGTTGGATTGAGTGCAGCTTCTCGATATTGGAAATCAGAATACGCATGATTCAATCTTAGATACTCGAACACCTTTGTGGCAGAATAACTTGGAACAGCTTCAGGCATAAATGCCGCATCAGAAGAGTCATTGATAGGAGCAATCAATGGATTAATTTTTCTAGATGTATATTCACGCACAGCCAACATCACGTCCATCACCTGCGAGGCCTGAAAGCGAACATAGGTTCTCGTAACCAAGGTATACCCCGAGACAATTAAAATAATTGCTAAAATAAAAGCAACAAACTGCAGCCCAACAAAACGGAGAAGAAAACCAGTAAGAACTGACGAGGATTGGTTAGTTTTCACAAGGAAAAATATTCATTCATTGAACCCAAAATGTGTATGGGCTCCTTTGAGAAACGCCTTTTCGAGGCAAGGCAAGCCTAGGAGTATATTAAGTGGTTCTTGTCGAACGTCTCGCACCGTCTGCTTTCGGTGAGCACAGGCAGAGTCGACACGAACAACCCACTACCGATCTCAATCGACCTATGTCCAGATACCGCGGCCCTCGCCTGAGGATCACGCGGCGCTTGGGAGACCTACCCGGTCTCACCCGGAAGGCCGCAAAACGGTCCTATCCACCCGGTCAGCACGGCCAAGCCCGTCGCAAGCGCTCCGAATACGCGATCCGCTTAGAAGAAAAGCAAAAGCTTCGCTTCAACTACGGCGTTTCTGAACGCCAACTCGTGCGCTACGTCAAGAAAGCGCGTGCTCAGGAGGGTTCAACAGGAACCAACCTGCTCAAATTGCTCGAGAATCGTCTCGACAATGTTTGCTTCCGCATTGGATTTGGTCCAACCGTGCCCGGCGCCCGCCAGCTGGTAAACCATGGCCACGTCACCGTGAATGGACGGGTCACCGACATCGCCAGTTATCAGTGCAAGGCCGGTGATGTGATCGCTATTCGCGAACGCAAGTGCAGCAAACTGCTTGCCGAAGCGAATCTTCAATTCCCTGGACTGGCCAACGTGCCTCCTCACCTTGAGCTCGACAAACCCAAGCTCAGCGCCAAAGTGATTGGCCGCGCTGAACGCGAATGGGTAGCCCTTGAGATCAACGAACTCCTGGTTGTGGAGTACTACTCAAGAAAGGTCTGATGTTCAATCCCGGATTTCGATCTGGGACTGTTCTCATTCCATTTCAATTCCTGTTGGCCTTGGACACGAAGCCAGCAGGTTTTTTTTTGCCAACACTTGCAGTCAAGGACCATCAGATCGTTGAAGCATGAACGCTATACCAAGCGATGATTAGGCTTCTTCAGCAAGGCAAAGACGAAAGAAAAGGTTCTAAGAATCCCCGAATCCATTCGGTTTTTTCGAAGATTTCTTGTTCTTGGCCTTTTTCATAGCAGCAGGAGGCTTTTCAGGGGGTTCATTATCCTTAAAAAAGACTCCGTCCAGCCATACAGTGATGATATAAACAACAATTAAAACCGGAATCAACACAGCCCATTGATTTGGAAATTCATAAGGAATCTGCTGAATGCCAAAAATCGCCAAATAACCGGTGATTAAAGTAAATATAAAACGGCGGATACTAGCTTGATTCAAAAGAAAATCTCAAAACAATCACACTATAACGCTCCCCAACAAGACCTTCAACAATCTCAATTATTCTTGCCACAACATTGTTCTTTCATCCGTCATGGATGCTTTGACTGCGAGACACTTTTGCTCACACAACCCTGACTGTCAGTAGAGATTGAGCACTCTGGATCCTTATCGCCATATTGACTAGGCTCTCGCATAGCCCAATACTCGTCGACAACACCAAGCAAATAAACCACGGCTTTTTTGAGTGATTTCCTCAGACCCATGGAATTTAGCCTTTTCAAGTACTGTGGCAAAAAATTGCTGGTCGTGCAATCAATAACACACAACCCTTTGCACAGAACAACGAGGTAGAACCCACGAACGGAGCAATAGATTGGGTTCACTCGTCAGATCATCTAGCCCATAGACCAATGGAGGTCGTTTAAAGACGAAAGAATCAATATTTAAACTCCATAGAGCGATGACTATAATCAGCACCTATCAGCAAATCATTGCAACAACAGAATGATTCAATCTAGGCCAGTCCTAACAGCTGCTCTCTTTGATCAAGCGTTATCTAATGCCTCACTAACCACCGAGGAAGAAGCTTTCATCGAATTCGTGAGATATACAGGAGTAATAGACGAATTGACGCTGAGGAAAGGCTTATCCCTACCCGCTAAACCCCCGGCCCTCTGCAGACTTTCAGACATCTGCGAGAAGATTGGAGCCGTCATTCCTGATCATTTCAATGCTGTAATGAGATGGTCAGCAGAACAAAGTCAAGACAAAATTGCCTGGAAGGGAAACTTGATTTGCAATATCGCCTTTAACAGTGATGGCATCGAACTTTCACCCAATGCCGGCACAACCTTGTACTACACCTATGTTGTGCATCAAGAACTATTCATCGGATTGGGCTTTTAGGCAGTCATCACACAAACCTGATTTATGGCTCAACATCTTGCCCCCAAACAGGTGGAACCTGCGTCCAACCGATTTCAATCAATCGATTCCATTGCGTCTCTGCATCCTTTCGTGGCAGATGTTTTCTGCTCTTCAACAAGGCGGACTGTCCGTTTGGCATCCCCCTTCCATAATCCACAAAGACACGAGGATCATTCGCATCAGATTGCTCATCTCGATGAAAGCGCATTGCCCAATAACCGCAGCCATCAATCAACCACCCGTCCGCACAAACATCGGCAAAGCAACCAAGACACATTGACAACAGAATAGACGACTTTAGATAATCACCCTCTTCCTACCAACACCTCGTGACGAGTTATACAGACAGACAATATTTGCAGTCAGCTAGTATTAAATGAACGTGCTCATGCCTCATCCGCAAGAACGCTTAACGGGATTAGAGCTGATGATAATACCCATGCGTTGATGGTCACTCTCGTGCAAGCGAATGAGCTTACAAGCAGGAAGATTTACAAGATCTTCAAGAGCAACAACTTCAATTGTCAACTCAATATCTTTAAAGCAAGCCCGCCAGAGTTAGCCACAGTTTGGATACATAACGGCGGAATGTGGTGGATGATCGAAGGAGTGTGGAGAAACCAAAATCACGAAAGCGACCAAGACGAATACGAAATTGACATTCAATTTAAAGCGCAAATCTTGTTCGAAGATCGAAACAGCTGCAAGCTTGTTATCAATAGAATCAGCAAGCTTTTACTCGGAGCAAAAACGTATTTATGCGGAAGCAAAGATTTTTCCAGACCAGTCCCTTTGCTCATCATTCATACCATTCCATTGATTTCGGACGACGAGATCGAAGAGCAACTCATCATGAATCAATTTTACCAGTTTAAATCCGCTGTATGCCACTCAATCGGATGCGAAGCCAAGCAAGAAACTTGAAATCTCACGCATAGATCCAAGGCATCAGGAGGATCGTCTTCCATTTAGCGAATCAGAGTTGCCTTGAAAAAGCCAAGACCCAACCCCATACCCTTGGGCTTATCTTCCAAAAATGTGATCGCCAATTCAAAATCCATCAAACCCTTCTCTTCAATAAAATCTCGTGAAAGCTGGCCACGTTGTTGATCAAGGTAACGCCCATGGATCTCTTCTTTATTCTTACTTAAAAACCCAACAATCTCTTGGAGAACATGATCTCTCCATTCATCCTTATCGCTTTGCAGAACCTGGCTTTCCTTCATGAGAGATCACAAAATCGTCTAAACGCTAAGACGACGTAAGCCACATTGCACGACCGAGGCTCCGCATTTTTCAAAGACAAACTCGAGTCAGCGGCGTTCCCGCAAAGCTGGGGCTGATCACTCCTCAGGGAAGCGATCAATCACGCAGAGATCTGCAGCGAAGTCAGCAAGAAACACACCGATCACTGACATCTTCAAAACCAAAACAACCATTGCGAGCCCTGAACCCTGCGATGCCTCACCTAGAAAGCCAACAAACACGCTTAACAACAGACCGTTTAATAGCCTTCAGGTAGATCGCATCAACGCCTTGCAGCGTCCTGTCCCAGAACCGGCGACAGCCACCCGGGCCATTCACCACGGCGAAAGCTTCGCCAGCGAAACCGGCACGGTGATGCCACCCATCTACGCCACATCCACCTTTGAGCATGGCAACCCAGGCGGATTCGATTACACCCGCTCGGGCAACCCCAATTTCCGCATCCTTGAAGGCGTTCTGGCCTCTGTTGAGGCATGCACCCACGCCACGGTGTTTGGTTCGGGAGTCAGCGCGATTACCGCGATTGTCTCCACCCTGAGCCAGGGAGATCTGGTGCTCTGCGAAGAAAACCTCTACGGCTGCACCGTGCGCTTGTTCGAGCAGGTGTTTGCCAAGTTCGGGGTGCGCACCGAATGGGTTGATTTCACCAATCCCAGTTCTGTGGCCCGCATCGAGGAGCAGCGGCCAGCGATGGTCTGGCTGGAGAGTCCCACCAACCCACTGCTCAAGGTGATTGACCTCGATGCAGTCTGCAGCGCGGCCCGCTCCGCAGGCGTGCCCGTTGTGGTCGACAACACGTTCGCCACCGCCTTGGTGCAACGTCCTTTGGCACTCGGCGCCACCCTCTCACTCACCAGCACCACGAAATACATCAACGGGCATTCGGATGCCCTCGGTGGTGTGGTTTGCACCGATCAGCCCAGCTGGCATCAAAAGATGGTGTTTGCCCAAAAAGCATTGGGGCTGATGCCCTCACCCTTCGACTGTTGGCTGATCACCAGGGGCATCAAAACGCTGCCCCTGCGCCTGAACCAACAGATGGCGAATGCGGCTGCGGTGGCGGATCACTTGGCATCCCATCCCGCTGTGTCTTGGGTGCGCTATCCCGGACGAGACGATCACCCTCAGAGGGCTGTGGCCTTGCGCCAAATGAACGGAGGCGGAGCAATCGTGACGATTGGATTAAATGCGAGTCGTGAACAGGCCTATGCCGTGTGCAAAGCCCTGCGTTGGTTCACGATGGCCGAAAGCCTTGGCGGAGTTGAGAGCTTGATCTGCCATCCAGCCACCATGACCCACGCCGCCGTTTCTTCCGAGATCAAAGCAGCCCTAGGCATCAGCGACGGGCTGATTCGGCTATCCCTTGGCTGCGAAGACATCCGTGACCTGTTGATCGATCTTGATCACGCGCTCACCCTGCTCCCGTGAGTTCCCGCGACCTCCTGCGCAACCCATGCTGGCAAGGCGAGGACCTTGGCCATCCCTTGCCGGACAGCACCCATGCCGTGTCCGTTGCCCTACCGCGCTGGCGCGATGTCATCGCCTACGAAGACAACGATCCGCAGTGCCGGTCGCAATTGCGAGCGTTGTATCCACGCTTTGCTCTCCATCCTTTAGTTGCAGAGGTTGCTCAACAAGCATTAGCGATGCTCCCCACCGGGATGAACTCCCCGGGATCCAGTGCTTGGCCCTACCCCAACGGGGCTGCCGCCCAGCTCGCCCAACAGCATTGCCGTCGGCAGACTCCGAGTGCTTCCACCCAAATCGTGGATCAGCTCGGACTCGCCGTCTTGATTGCTAACGCCGAAGCGAGCCCCCATGCCAAGGCTTTCTGGCAACACGCTGGTTTAGGCGCCTCATCGCGACGGGCCGCGATCAGCTTGAACAAGGAGGCAGCACCAGCGGCGGGAGCCGCTCATCGAGCCAAGGCTCTCGTGATCGAGCGACTAGCCGCCATCTATGGATGTGACACCCAGCAGTTCAGCCTGCACCCCTCCGGGATGGCGGCTCTACACACGGCTCTGCAATGGCTCACAACCATGCGGCAAGGGCGCCCCACCCTGCAAATCGGCTTCCCCTACGTCGATGTGCTGAAGCTGCCTCAGGTGGTGTTTGCCGGAAGCGAATTACTGCTCGACAGCAGCAGCGCAGCCATGGAAGCCGCTCTTGATCGCATCGATCCAGCAGCGGTGATTGTGGAACTACCCAGCAATCCCCTTCTGCAATGCGTGGACCTCCCAACTCTCGCCCGCTTGGCTCATGCCCGAGGGATTCCAGTGATCGCAGACGACACGATCGGATCTTGCTTGAACATCGATCCCCTGCCTTATGCAGACCTGATCTTCAGTTCACTCACCAAAAGTTTTGGCGGTCGGGGGGATGTGTTGGCCGGAGCCCTGGTTGTGAGCCCGCACTCCCGCTGGGAGCAAACCTTTCAGAATCAACACTCACCCGCAGGGTTCACCGGCCTTGACGATGGCGATGCAATCGCCCTGGAACAAGGAAGCCGCGATGTCCAGGCACGCGTTCCTCAACTGAATCGCCATGCCCAAGCCCTAGCCAAAAAGCTCAGCAGTCACCCGGCGGTGGCGCGTGTGTATTACCCCGATCAATGCCCCAATTTCCGCAGCCTCATGCGCCCCGGCGCCGGACATGGCTGCCTGCTCTCTTTCGAGCTCAAGGGCGGTAGCGATCAAGCCCGAGTTGTTTACGACGGGTTGTCGGTCTGCAAAGGGCCAAGCCTGGGCACACCGTTCAGCTTGGTGTGTCCCTATGTGCTTTTGGCTCACTACGACGAACTGGCCTGGGCCCAGGCTTGCGGCGTTCCCTCTCACCTCCTACGTGTCTCGGTCGGGCTCGAACAACCCGAGGAGCTTTGGCAACGGTTTGAGCGCGCCCTCTCTCCGTCGAGCCCCTAAAAGCGAAAACGCAAACTCGCTACAGCGGCTTGAGTTTGAAGATCAATCTCTGTACCTGCAATCGCGAGCTTGGATCGGCCTGCAGGCCGAACAAGTTTGGCGGATCCTGCATTGGTTTTCACCGTTCCAAGATCGGTCCAGCGATAGGCCAGGTCAAGGTCAAGCCTCTCGCTGAGAGGGATGCTCACACCAGCCGTGAGCAAATAGGCGAATGACGTGGATCTCCCTCCAGAGGTCACCGTGACGGCATCACTGGAAATCGCTGGGAATCGATAGGTGACATCAGAAAGAGACGTCCGAGCAGCACCAAGACCAGCACCGATAAACGGACGGACCGTTGCCAGGGAAGGTCCATCCACGTACAGCACTCCAAATCCAGCTAACCCATTCCCAGACGCACTAACAGGCTGATTCGAGCCTGCTCCGAGGAAATTACTTTGCGCGGATACGTTGAGCTGGGGCGACCAGTTGAGTAAGGCCTCCGTCCGCAGCCATGACGTCCAGCGATACCCGATCGCTGCATCCACCACGGGGGCCTGATCAAAACCGCCATAGGCACCAAGGCTTCGTCCGTCATCGCCTGGCCCACATCCAAACAACGCTGGCGGTGAGGTACTTGAACACCTTTGATCCTTTAGCGCACTCGTCTCCGGCCATTGCACGCCTGCACCCAAGCGGAGGTAAGGGCCACGCGCCTGCTCTTCAGAC
Organism: Synechococcus sp. MU1655; assembly: GCF_023630655.1. NCBI lineage: Bacteria > Bacillati > Cyanobacteriota > Cyanophyceae > Synechococcales > Synechococcaceae > Synechococcus > Synechococcus sp. MU1655. The sequence continues at coordinate 11,143 of NZ_JAKUHK010000002.1, forward strand.
TCTGCCAAAACAGCAGCAGGCGAGACAGCGACCGATGAGAGAGCGACCGAGGCGAAGGCCAAAAAGGACGCGTAGCAAGTGTTCATTGGAAGCCAAAAAATGATCGAGTCGACATAGTCAAAACCACATCAACAGACATCGAAGTCTTAATAAGGCCTGAAGCTGGAATGAAGTGCCAATCCTGGCAATTAAATTTCTAGAAAATAATTCCAGCCTCATGTCCCGCGTCTACGCCGATAACAGCCAAGCCATAGGCAACACCCCGCTCGTTCGCCTTAACCACGTCACCAAGGGTTGCAAGGCCACCGTTTTGGCCAAAATCGAAGGCCGCAACCCCGCCTACAGCGTGAAGTGCAGAATCGGCGCCAACATGATTTGGGACGCTGAAAAGCGTGGTGTTCTCTCCGAAGGGAAAACCATCGTGGAGCCCACCTCAGGCAATACAGGCATTGCCCTGGCCTTCACTGCCGCGGCTCGTGGTTACAAGCTGATCCTCACGATGCCGGAATCGATGTCGATCGAACGTCGACGGGTGATGGCCGTGCTTGGCGCTGAACTGATCCTGACGGAAGCCGCCAAGGGCATGCCTGGTGCCATCGCTAAGGCCAAGGAGATTGCAGATAGTGATCCGTCCAAGTACTTCATGCCTGGACAGTTCGACAATCCTGCCAATCCAGAGATCCACGAAAAAACCACAGGTCCTGAGATCTGGGATGACTGCGATGGGGCGATCGATGTGCTCGTAGCCGGCGTTGGAACCGGTGGCACCATTACCGGAGTCTCGCGTTACATCAAGCAGGACAAAGGCAAGGCCATCACCTCGGTAGCCGTTGAGCCAAGCCACAGCCCTGTGATCACCCAAACAATGAATGGTGAAGCGCTCAAGCCCGGCCCACACAAAATTCAAGGTATCGGCGCTGGCTTCATTCCTAACAACCTCGATCTCTCCGTGGTCGATCGCGTTGAGCAGGTCACCAATGAGGAATCCATCGAAATGGCCCTGCGCCTGGCCCAGGAAGAAGGCCTCTTAGTAGGAATTTCCTGCGGCGCAGCAACCGCAGCAGCCATTCGCCTTGCCCAACAGGATGAATTTGCTGGTAAAACCATCGTGGTCGTTCTGCCTGACCTAGCTGAGCGTTATTTGTCTTCCGTGATGTTTGCGGACGTGCCCACCGGAATCATCGAAGAGCCAGTAAAAGCATAATAATCGTATAAGTTAAGATTCAGGACACAACCAGGCTCTGATTGAATTCTCAGAGCCTGTTAACAACATTCATCAACTCATTCGAACATATTCAAGCGACATAAAGCGATCATCAAGACGATCCAACGTCGAGAAGAATTAATTCTCAAATCCAATACACCATGGATTTCAATCAATAACTAAAAACTGTATATCCCCAGTCAGACAGCGAGAAGTAATTGAGCTGTTGAACCTTGACAGTTTCCTCCGCTTTACGTGCCCTTACCCCAATAGAGAAGGGGCTATCAGGATCCTGAATTAAAAAGTTTCCGTCAGGATCAAGCTCCGAGATCGGCAAAACATTCACACGAGAAAACGATTCCGCTCCATTGCTTTCAGAGATTGCCGTGGTTGCGGTGGAATTACCAACCCCTTTTCCATAGGATCGGGAAAATGTCCATCCAGTAACTTGCGGGACCCTTTGCGTCGATCCAGGAAGAGAAGCAAAAGAAAAAACCAGTGATATTACAGCAAAAGAGCAAAAACAGACAGATGAAAACTTAGACAAATGAATCTCCCGGGAAGACACTAATCAGACCCCCTCAAGTGATTAATGGTCAAAAAAAACAAAGACATCTTTGACAAAGAATCATACAGTTACTTTAGCCAATACCCACGTTGCCCGCACAACCACAAAGGACACATCGAATCAAAACAAGGCGCCATCGAGTCTTGGACACATTGAAGATCAAGTCGCAAAACATCTGGATTACAAGAGCGCAGCAACGATCAGAGCCACAAAAACAAACGAGACATTTTCAGAAGAAAAAATAGTATCCTCTTCTGCAGACAAACGCCATCAAGATTATCAAAAAACGGAGGGCGAGCTCAACGTAGGCGTTATCAAATTTTCTGGTATTTCAATCGATGGTTCAGCAATCGAGGGAGCTTCAATCAATGGAGAAGATTGTGGCTCAGGTTGAGCACAAGAGGAAGTTCCTCCACCATCAAAAGTACATTGAGTAGTTTGCACATTAGCGCTGTTTTGATTAGTACAAGAAGTAGTGCCAGAGTTATTAACACAAACAAAACTTTGTCCCGAGGAGGCTTTACAACTCAGCGAGCCCCCTACATTCGCAACGCAAGTTAGGTCCTGATCTCCCTCCCATCCAACGCATGTAGTCGTTTGATCGCCATTCGAAGTACAGTAAACATCAAAACTATTCGATTTAACAGGATTCTGAGAAGCGATTATCGCCAAAAAGAGAACAGCCAAAGGCTTCGCAATCGACTTCACCAAGAAAGTATATTGAGCCATAATCATTTAAAGTTCAAAAAAGAGGTGATTGACATTCATCAAGGCGATTGTGATGCACGCGCCCTCGGATAATTAAAATTTGGATTAACACCTGAACAGATTTGAGCAAATTGACCAGAAAGTGTTGCAAACTTCAGAAGCTCAACACACTTCAGAGCAGTTACAAGATTGATATCTGCCTGCGTCTTTCTCGCCTCTGCTTGAGCTCTTGCAACTTGACTTTCCAAAGCGGAGACTTGTGCTTTACCAATCTTTTTACAGATATCATGATTGGCGCCACCTATAGGGAAAGTGACTGTAACGCCCCCGCCATAGTTATCACTGTTAACCCTGGCACCAATGACATCTCCATCGCTGAGGCCTGATCCACTACCACCAAAGCCAGCAACCGAAAGTGTTGGAGTAGGGCAGTTAATACCTGGGCCAAAACCATAAAACGAACTGGTATTAATTTGAGAATTATTTTGGTTATTCACTGTTGTTCCGGCAGACGTAGCCCTAGAACTTGAGGTGGCTGATGGAGAAGACTGGGCAAAGGCCGTATTTGGAGGACCAGAAAGGCCAACCAATCCAACCAAGAGAAGAGATATGGCGCTTGAAGATCGCATTATGCCCTGGATTTTTAAGATTTTAGTCCGAGAACGAAAAAACAATCGTTATGTTCGAATTTCAAGAAATACAGGCTTTCTCCGGCTTCCACCAATGACCAATGACCCTCCCTAGGCGCACAGCAAAGCCGCCTTCAATCATGGTCAATCACTCTGGCGCAAAAGAGTAAAAGCGCAAAAGAGTAAAAGTGAAAAAACGCAAAAACGCAAAAGGAATAAAGGCAACTAAGTTCATACGAAACGACGTTTTTTTTGCTAAGAAATATTCAGAAATCCCGTCAAAACCTTGGAATAGCCTGAGCGGATACTTAAAAAAGCCTGACGAAACGCTATAACAATATCTTCAGAATTCATATTTTCTTGGGTTTTGAAGGTTCACTCGCTTCACTCTCCATTGACTAACCACATCAAGCTCATCGCGAAGGTATCGGTCGCTGCCACCCTTTTAGCGGTGTCTGTAGCCGGTAGAACTGCAGAAGCTCAAAGTCTGAGTACGAACCAGATCATCACCATTCAAGGCGGCGCAACATACGGCTTGGAATACGGGGAATCGTTTAATGTTTCTTCACCACAAATCACGCAAAAGGGCCACGTCTTCAGGCCCTTTGAAACAACGGTGGGGACTCCAATCGCCCTTGGTGGACCACGGGTACAAGGCGCTAACCCCGTGTCTGTTGGCAATGTAGGTCAAGCCACTCTGACCTTGACATTTGATCGCGATGGATTTCTTCCGATCCAAGAATGCTCAACACCTAAAGCTGGTTGCGACCCTACATTTGATGCAATGACTGGGCAGACTGATTTCACTCCTTTAAACAATCTTGAAAATGTCGTTGGAGATGGATCAATTACTGCTCTTGCTGGCATCACTCCCTTAGGCGGTGATCAGCTTGCTGGAGGCACACTCACAACCAATCTTCCATCAAATATACGCTTGAATCAAGACACAAAAACTGGCTTACCAGGCATAGAATTTGTGACATTTGAGCCAACAGAATCAGCTGGTTCCAGCGTCACTCAAAACGCGGCGTCGATCACTTCGACACTGACAGGAACTAGCGCAATATCTGCTTCAGTCTCTGCCCAATCGAATATCATGAACTCACTGACAGTCTTTGATCAATAGTTCAACGACTTAAAGAAAAATGAATCCAAGGTGGCCTTACGGCCACTTTTTTTTGTAAATAAGCTGTATTCAATGTATGGCTCTCAAGTGATGAGATTTTTCCATTGGAAAGAAAGAGTCTTGACTGCTTTAGCAATCTAAGTTGTTAGTTTTAGGCGAATAGATTCCTAAAAGCCTAATGCTCTTGGAGTCACAAACTCAGATTCGATCAAACCACTCACCCTTGGAAAAACACTACGCAGGGCATTTGCAGCGGCTCCGGTGACAACAACAGGCAGAATTTCTGTTCTCACGACAGATGCTGAACGTGTTTCTTCAAAAACACTTGTGGATTCGATCAGCGGATTTGCATCTTCTGTCTTTAAAGAAAATGGCAAGCCTTGATCTTTAATAATCCAAATGGTTGATCGACTGAAAACTCTAGAATTGTCATTAGGAACCACATTTTCACCATCTACAAAAAACTGATTGGTTTGGATTGTGCTTTGCAAAAAAGATCGCCCCATCGATCCACTGGCTACGACAGGATTTCTATAGCCCAAACTAACCTGTGCGTGAGACGAAGCCGCGAAAGCAAACCAAGCAGGAATGGCTAAAATCCAAGAATATTGCCAAAATCTATTAGTGAATAAAGTCATTGACCTGTATTTGAGCTGAAAACACTTGGCAAGAGGGATGAAAATACACTTAATGATTGACCCGAAGCAGAGTGATTTGTACGATTTTGAGATTGATACATCATGCCACGATAAACCGCCAAAGTACCTCCTACACGAACAGATACGGTGGTTTTACCATTGAGATCAATGGTGCTACGAGACAAACCAGGGGAGAGAAGATGCTGATGTACAGTGCCATCTTTGTTCATTTCTCTCATGCGTTCTGGCACACCATTAATCATCACACTGTCGTTAAGCATCATCTGAATAGGACCAGCCTCTCTCTGGACAATCGTATTGAGGTCGCCAGAATAAGTAAGCCCAACATTACTGCCAATTTCAAGCCCCCCTCCATTCACGAAGCTGTAATAAGCTAAATTACTAGTAGTTGTGGAAACAGAAGCTCGTTGAGCCTCTGCACCCTTGGGGAAAGCCGCAGATGCCAAGGCTAATAATGCGATAGAAACTAAAGCAGAAGGCCAAGCATCAAACAATGATGTTTTGATCTGCGACATAATAATAAATGCTGCCTTACTAAACAATTCAGAAAGCAGACATATCATTCATCACCGTATAGCTGTTGGTTCCAGTGACCTGCAGGCTACTAGCACCAATATTAGTGCCTAAAATATTTGCACCAATCGTACTTTCATTAGCGATTCCATTCTCATCTTGATAGGGATCAACCGTAATACTTGGGACTCCATCTTCAGAGTTTTGATTTAAAACAATGTTATTACTTGTTGATCCTTGAATGATTTGACCGCTCCCTGTAAGCTTTCCACCTTTAGGACTCAGATTGGTGACAGATGCTGAGAATGTTGCGACACCAGAGTTTGGGACAAGAAGTGGAGAGATTTTAATTGGCTTTGGCTTACCAAAACCTTTCAAACTTGAGGAAGACTTTTCTCCAGAAGTAGCAAATGGTGCAATCACTCCTTGATCACCACCACCTAAATTAGGGCCAGTAACTTCAAAACTCTGTCCCCAAGTGTTATTAAATTCTACCTGCGCACCAATGCTAGAGCTTTCGACGGCTTGCATGTTTTGTGCCTGCGCTGGGATTGCAGACAAAGCACATGTCCCAACCAAAGCAGCTGTTGCAAGAGTGAAGCGGAAACCTCTGACTTTGAGATCCGGGTATGCAGAGTAGTTCATGAATCAAATGAATAAGTCACTTTCGTTGTAAACAGGTGATTCTCACTGAACTAGGTATCTACAGTTATGAGGTATTGATAATTTGCACCAATGTGCAATGAAGAATCAATTAATTTTCGATCACAAGCATCTGAGCTTCGTCTTCATAACAACTTTGAGGGAATAACCAACGATCAAATGCGCACCGAAGACAGGCGTTAGCCGTCATTACCTAAAAAGATAGCCGTATCAACCGATACATTATTTTTTCACTAGTGATCTTCGCTCCATCAAAAGATCATTCGGGTCTAGCCCCTAGCAAAACAGCCTCGGGAGAAATCCACATCGCATCGCCATAGGAATAGAAGCGATACATCTCCTCGATCGCTGCGTCGTAGATCTGAAGCAACTGATCGCGACCAATCAGTGCGCTCACAAGGAGCAACAGGGAACTCTTGGGAAGGTGAAAATTCGTGAGTAGGCCCTGCACAACCCGAAAGCGATAGCCGGGCTGAATCACGAGATCCACAGGCCCCTTCAACGGCTGCAAAGTCCCACCGCCCGCAGCAGCGGCGGCCTCGAGTGCTCGCACGCTTGTAGTGCCCACTGCAATCACCCGCCCACCTCGAGCTCTACAGGCCGAAACGGCCTCCACCACCTCCGTACGCACCTCCACCCACTCACTGTGCAGGGTGAGATCGCTCAGATCCTCTGTTTCCACGGGCCGAAAGGTGCCCAAGCCAACATGCAGGGTGACATGAGCCAAGGCGACACCCCGCTCAGCAATCGCTGCGAGCAAGGCATCGCTGAGATGAAGGCCCGCCGTCGGAGCGGCGACCGCTCCTGGGCGTGCGGCGTATCGGGTTTGATAGCGCTCTTGATCCGAGCTGTTATGGCGTGTGATGTAAGGCGGAAGCGGAACTTCTCCGTAGCGATCCAACAGTTTCTCAAGCGCGAGAGCATCAACACAATCCGGTGGAAACTGAACGACCCTGCCTCCAGTGGCAGCATCGCTCGCCAGCACGGCTAAGGGCAGCGGCTCTTGCTCCAAAGCCTCGATCCACAGCTGATCACCAGGCTGCATGCGTTTGGCAGGCCTCGCTAAACACAACCACCGCCCCTCCCCACGGGGCTCGAGCACGAGCAATTCAGCCAAACCGCCGCCACTGCGCCGCACCCGCAGACGCGCCTTCAGGACGCGGGTGTCATTCACCACCAAAAGATCGCCGGGTTGCAACTCCTGATGCCAGTCCCAGACGCGTTGGTGCCTCAGCTCAGACAAGGAGCACTCTGCAGGGGGCACCACAAGCAGACGGGCATCGTGCCGCGGCTCAACCGGCGCCTGCGCAATTCTGTCTTCCGGCAGAACGTAGTCATACGAACTGAGCTGGAGATCGCGTGAGTCAGGCATGATCTGGCTCCACCACAACATCAGGCCATGCTGCCAAGGCGGCGTTGTCTCTCGTCCCGGCAGGCGAAATGTAAAAGCGCACAATCGAAAAGACGCGACTCTTACCAGCAGAGAGAGCGGTAAACAAATTCAAGGCCCTCTGATTCAGAAGGGTTTGATCCAATCGATCCCTTGGCACGACCACTGGCATCACCACCGTCGTACAGAGCTCAGGATGATTCCGCTCCTGCTCAACAACAAAATCACAAAAGGGCTGCAGAAGCGAGCTGAACGGACTCTCAAGACATTGGAAGTTCAGGGCGCCGGTTTGCGTTCCAGCGCAACGATCCCATTCGGCACCGATCTGATCAGCATCCTGTTGATCCGCCAACACCATCACAGCCGTCACCTTGTCGGCGATGGAACAGGCGTAACGCACGGCTTCAAAGGACGGCTGGTTGAAATCATTAAGCCAAACGATGGCGTGATGGCGTGGCAACAAAGCCTTCGGCTCTAAAAAAAGAGTCTCCATGCATGGGTCAGGCGCCAGTAAAGCCAGCACCTCGCGATAACGCCTACGAATCATGGCGAGCCCCCACACCACCAGAGGCAAAGCAATCACGACTGTCCAGGCGCCTTCCGTGAACTTGCTCACGATGATCACCAACAACACCACGAAGGTGGAGAGAGCACCCAAGGCATTGAGCGCCATCCGTCCCTGCCAACCCGGTCCACGCAACCGAAACCAATGCAGCACCAATCCCAGCTGAGACAGCGTGAACGCCGTAAACACACCCAGCGCATACAAATTGACCGCCACGGTGGTGTCTCCGTGACAGATCCAAATGATCAAGGCCGACACCGCCAGCAAAACGCCAATGCCGTTCTGATACACCAAGCGATCTCCCAACCAACGCATCTGCGGTGGCAGGCAACGGTCTTCGGCAAGCATCGCCGCTAATAAAGGAAAACCAGCAAAGGCCGTGTTGGCGGCCAACACCAGAATCAGCAGGGTGGAGAGTTGCAGCAGCCAAAACAAGATGCTGCCGCTGCCAAACACCCGAATGCCGATCTGAGCCAAAACGGTGACTTGGGAATCTGGCGCAATGCCGTACATAAACCCCAGACCAGTCACGGCCAAGAGCATCGCCGCAAGCAAACCACCCATCACGAGCAGGGTCACGCGAGCATTGCGCGCCGCGGGTTCACGAAACACCTGCACGCCAGTGGAAATGGCCTCAATCCCTGTCATCGCCGAACAGCCAGAACTAAAGGCCCGCAAGATCAAAAACAGCCCTAAGGGCTGCAAAGCGGCCTCTAAAGGAGGTGGCTCGGGGGTCCAGCCATGTTGAAAGCTGAGATCAGTTAGCCCAACAAGGGTGAGCAACACGATCATCACCACAAAGACATAGGTGGGAATCGCAAAAATCCGGCCCGCCTCACGAATGCCGCGCAAGTTGGCCCAACCCACCAGGGCCAACAGCAGAAGTGACAACGACAGCTCATGGGGCAGCAATGAGGGCAGCAATGACGACAGGGCCTGAGTTCCTGCCATCAAGCTCACGGCAGCCGTGAGGGTGTAGTCGATCAAAAGGGCTGCCGCAGCTATCAGGCTGACGTTGCGTCCCAAGTTTTCACGCGCCACCACATAGGAGCCGCCGCCATTGGGATAAGCGGAGATCGCCTGCCGATAGGACAGCACCACAATCACGATCAACGCGATGATCGCCAGGGTGATCGGAAGCGATTGCTTGAGGGCCGAACTGCCCGCCAGGATCAACACACCCAGGGATGCCTCTGTGGCATAGGCCACGGAGGAAAGTGCATCCGACGACAGGATCGGCAGAGCCTGCAGGTTGGGCAATCGCTCCCGGGCTGCTTCAGCCCGAGGCAATGCTCGTCCGATCACGCGTGAAAACAATGAAGCAGCAAACAAGGCTCAAAGCCAGTTGTTATTCAGCCTGGCCAAATCAATGCGACATGACAGCCGCAAATTACACAGCCAAACTTTCCGGACGCGTGTCGATCAGTTCCGCCAGATCCTTCAGGAAGGCAGCACCATCGGCGCCGTAAATCACGCGGTGATCAGCGGTGAGGTTCACCTGCATCTGACGCTTCACGGAGATGGATCCGTCTTTACCTGCCACCACGGTGGGACGAGACGCCGCAACCGCCAGGATTGCGCCAGTGCCTGGGGGAAGGATGGCATCAAAGCGATCCACTCCGAACATTCCAAGGTTGGAGAGGGTGAAGGTGCCGGTGCTGTATTCCTCAGGCTGCAGTTGCTTGCTGCGAGAACGCTTCACCAAGTCCCCCCACTGACGCGATAACTCATACAAGTCGGTGCGATCGGCATTGCGCAACACCGGCGTAATCAAGCCTCCGTCTTCCATCGCCACAGCGACAGCCACATTCACCTCAGCGGGATAGCTCATGCCAGAGGCCGTGGTGGCGGCATTCACCTGGGGGTGTCGGGCCAAGGTCACGGCCACGGCTTTGGCCAGAAGGGCTGTCATGGTGACGCCTTTGGGTTTTACCTGCTTGTAAAACGCATCCAGCTTGTCTGTAGTGATCGTGTATCCAACACGGAAACAGGGCACCGCAAGACTGGCTTCCATGTTGCGGTTCACTGCCGCCTGAAGCGTGTTGAAGGCCACCGTGTCGCCTGGGGCGCCAAAACTGTTGCCGGAAGGAGCCGACGGTGAAGCCGCGACTGTCGCGCCAACAACCTCAGCGGCCGAAGTCCCTTCACCCACCCGTGGTGGGGTCACAGGACGTCCGGCTGCCTTTTCAACGTCTTCCGCCTGAATCCGGCCATTGGGCCCCGTGCCGCGCAGACCAGCAAGCTCCACACCCATTTGGGAGGCCAGCTTGCGGGCGCGGGGACTGACGATCAAGCGTCCGTTGCTGACAGCTGCAGCCACCGGAGCTGTGACGGGAGCAGGAGCTGAGACGGGAGTGGGGGGCGCTGGAGCCGCAGGGGGGGCGGCTGCAGCTGGAGCGGCCGGAGCTGAAGCGGCCGGAGCTGAAGAAGGAGCTTTGGCCTTCACATCAGCGATCTCCGCTTCCGTCTCAACGATCAAGCCAATCGTTTCACCCACAGGTGCAGTGCTACCCGCAGGCATCAACACTGCAGCCAAGTACCCCTCCTGAAAGGACTCCACATCCATGTCGGCTTTGTCGGACTCCACAACGAGAACGGATTCGCCTCGAGCCACCTTGTCTCCAGGCTGCTTAAGCCACTCCACGATTTTGCCCTCCGTCATGGTGGAGCTGAGGGCAGGCATAAAAATGTCGTGGGTTGCCAAAACCGTCTCCAGACGAGCTAATCCAACAAATTTTACGGCTCGGATCAGCCCTGTTCGATCGACTCGATCACGCCATCCCGCACAACGACTGCAACTTGCATCTTGCTCACTAAATTGTCGCCGACTTTGATGTCACAAAAGCTATCGAGTTGGCCCTGTTCCACAATCTGATCCATCTCAAGCTCACGCACTTGAGCCTGTTGCTGCAACAGGTTTCGCTTTTGTTCCTCTAACTCAGATCGCTTCGCCGCAACCTGTTGCTGAACCTGAGCCACCTGATCCTGAACCCGGGGATCGAGCGGATTTGCACTCTGACGACGAACTTGATCAACCACCTCCTGGCCCTCTTTCTCTAACTGCGCAAGCTGCTGATCAGTGGTCGCGATTCCATTGCTCAATTCGCGCTCAGCTTCCTCCTTCCAGGCCGGAGTCACCACTGCACGAATCGTGATGGAACGCTTGATGGTGAGAGAAGAATTGTCGGACACTTAAAATCCCAGGGTCATTATTCCAAGCAATAATACCTAATGAAAACCCAAAAATATTGACTGGAATAACAAAGAAGGAGAATGTTTGGCTGGAATTGACTGGAAGAAAAACCATCCAAAGGCGAATTACAAACTGAAAAGCGCAAGCTTTTGAAGCAAATCAGGGAGCCGTAGCTCGCCAAGTCGGTCGCCACAGCTTGTTCCCGAACCAAATCCCATACTCAAAAGGGCATCAACGCAAAGAGCGGATGCTACGGAGTAAAAAATTTCTACCGACAGAGGAAGAAAGTAAAAGCAAAGTCATCAAAGTGCATTTGCGCCAACATGCATGACCTACGGCATCTAAAGCCAACACAGTTATCGTCAATGGGAGTAGAGCAACTCCAAATGCCACCCTTAAGCAAACTGGGGCAACTTCTAATAGCATTTGTTCTGGCATTTGCAACAGGTGCCTATGCGGAAGAAGCGAACGAAGACAGTTTTGGTAACGATACAAACGACGAGAAAAAATATCTTGATTGCCAATACGGTCAAGGCAAATGGATTTCCATCACATATTCACCTGGATCAAGCCTGGCCGTAGGACAGATCAATGATGGAGCACCAGTCTTTTTCACTTCTTTATTAAGTGGAAACAGACTTTCGCTCACTCCTAGACAGCCAGGGAAAAAACTAACAATTAACTTGAGCTCTCTAATTGTGACTAGAGAATGGTATCTTCGCGATGGAGCAGGAAATGCAGGGACAGGAGAATGCGTAAAAGGAGAGACAGAGGATTCGACATTCTCTGACGACGACTTCTAACCAAAATGAATCATCCCTGCCCCCTTTGCAATATATCAACCCAAGCACTTGAGCCTCCTTTTACAAGCGAACCGACGGGAGGGAATCAAAAATAAGCATCAAAATCAGAGTCCCAAGGCAATTCAAAATTTTCAAATTCACCCTCATCAATAGGAATCATCGTAGCAGTGGTGAAGTTAAACTCATCACTACTTACAAACGAAAAAGTCTCAGCTTGCAAGAAAGAAGGAGAGCCAACGAGCTGATACCTCTGACTACACCCAACCAATAAATTATGACGTCGATCATCCTGGGAACCTAATTCTAACAATTCGCCCTTAAGCCCTGGCAGGTTTCGGATTGATTCAGACCTGCAAAGCCTTCTCGCATCACCAACATTGAGTTGTTGAGTATAGGAGCGATAGAGAAAGGCTCTTGGCCTATTCCCGTAACCATTGTAACGACCGCTAAAGCGATAGCGCAAACGACTTGGTGCATTAATAAAAGTATAAGTACCCTCCCTACCAGTATCAGTTTGCTGAAACGAATCATCAACAGGGACAAAAGTGGGGAGACGATACAGTTCATCACCCTGTGATACTTCTTGCCGGAAATCAGCAGGGATCGAGATCGAACTGCTGGAGTTGATGAATTGAGCACGCACTGGAACACCAAGCAGCGTATTCGAGAACAGGGTCAACGCAGCCCCGATAAATACAGATCTAGCTTTTAGCTGACTTTTCATTCCCACGATTTCATGGAATCTTTAGAATGTTAGCGCATATGCGGCAATTAAATCAATGCGCAAATGCGTCATTACCATCCTGCGAAAACAACTTCACCGGAAAACAACTTCAGCGGAAAACAACTTCACCTCTGGACATCATCTCAACTCACGGATCCAAAATTTGAAGACAGTCAAGTTGGCAGATAAAGCGGCATCTGCCTGATGCACAGCAACCACTTGAACAAAGGAGGATAAGTCACCCGATATCCCACGGGGAAAGGGACGACACGTCCTATGGCAGTAAAAATCAATGGGCCATGAGAAGTGTGTACAAAGTGGCATCAACAAGGATCAATCCAAAACACTACCAAACTGACACAAAAAACCATAAAACACTTTTTGGCGAATGGTTCAAAGGTTCCAATGATAATTACCGCAGACCTGTGAAAAGGCACCCAGGATAAGAATTGAGCGTTTAGAACTGAAAAGTCTGGAACATACAGACAACTCTCACCTCTCTAAATTGACAATCATGAAAAAGCTAATTGGTCTATTAGGTGCAGCAGGATTTCTAATTCCATCAGTCGCAATGGCTGGTAGCATCAACAACAACATCGGAGCTTCAGCCAAGCGAGTAACTGCCTCAGGCTTCTCTCGTCAAGACGTCACAGTAGATAGCGAGATTACTAAGAACAACACAATGTTCGTGGCCGGTGCAAACTGGGGCGGCAGCATTGCTGCTGATGCAGAGAACCTGTCCTGGGGTGACCGCGATATGACTTACAGCTATGGCCGCGCATCAGGTCAAGCTTCTACTTTCCAAGATGCAGATAATTACAGTTCTGCAGCAGAATTCCACTCAGAAGGTGACTACGGCTTCGATGGTGGATACGAAGAGGAATCATATTTGAGTGCTAATGCAGAAGTAAATACTGACTACAACGAAGAACGCGAAGATTTCTCCGCAACCGATTACCACGAGAATTCAGGGACCATTGGTGGATCACAGACATGGGGTGAAGCTGTAACAGAGACCGAAGGCGGTTACGGCTACGGCGAGGAATCCACCTCAGTTACCGAAGGCGGCGGCGATTACGGCGAGGACTCTAATACTCACGTCGCCGGAGGCGGCGGTGGCTGGGAAGGCTATTCAGAGGATTCCAACACACACACCGATGGCGGCGGCGAAAGCAGCTACCACGACGTAGAAAGGACTCGTGATGAGAGCGAAACAGTTAACGGAAAACTGACACACCCCAAACGTGACATAGAAAATTCACGTGGAACCAGCGTCACTCGTGGCCGCGGTAGCGAGGAGTACGATTACAGCGAGGACTCAGACACACACACCGAAGGCGGTAGCGTCTATGGCTATGGCTACGGTGAGACCGCTAACACAGAGACCGAAGGTGGATACGATTACGGTGAAGGCACCGAAACTCACACCGAAGGCGGTGGCGAGTACGGCGAGCTAGCAGTTACCGATTCTCATGAAACCAGCGTTTATGGTGAAGGGACTCGGACATCAGGTGGTTCAGACACAGAGGATTGGGGAGAAACCACCGGTAACATCGATACAGTCGCTAACGCGCATGTTGATTCTGGGAGCCGCGGTGAATATGGCGGAGTGGGTGGTTATGAAGTAGAGGGTTCCGGAGAAGCTGAGGCTAACGGCGCCATCACTACAGCAGGAACACTTGATGGAGCAACAGCTTCGTCCTATGGCCACGGTCATGAGCACTTCGTTGATGGAGCAGGCACTGTTAATCGCGATGCACACTGGAACGGATATGCTGGCTCTCTTCACGAGAACGGTACGACCAAAACAGGCGTAATCGCGGAGAACCTTGAGTCCTTCACCTCTCGCGGTTTCGAAACCAGTGCATTCAGCGGAACCAGCTGGGATTAATCATTAGATTACTACCAAGTTAGTTACATACAGGGAGGCGAAAGCCTCCTTTTTTTTTGCGATATTATATTTAAGTCAACACAAAATGAATGCAAAGCACCAGCCAACAGGCACATGCCTATTTGCAAATAAACCAAAACAATAGTGTGACAAGCTAGAGAACCCAAACATCACGGTCAGAACAGCGAAATAAGCCTTCCTTCCTATTGCCCATAACATTTAAGCGTGGCATGCTTAAAAAAAGCATTCTAATCACGATGCATGAAGCTGAATCAGAACAAAATCTTCACCTTAGCGAACAAAAGCGCTCATATTCACCATCTGATGATTCAGAACACATGCATAATAAGGCAAAGTCAGAAGACAAAAATGCTCTAAGTAGAACAGGTAAGTGCACGAAAAGCCTGTCATTAGAGCTCACTAGCGAAATGCATAAAACACTGAAACGCCTAGCCCTGCAACAAGATGACACCTTAAATTCCCTTGTCATTGAAGCCATCAAGCAATTCATCAAAAATGATGAACTCATCAGCATCAAGCAAGAAGCCATGAGAAAACGCTTGTCCAGATAAATGGAAAGGCATTATGAACGCAAAACGAAAAGACAAGATAGATGGATACGGGAAGGCAAAGGGGAGGGGAGAGCTAAACATACCAAATGCAAGCAAAAACATGCATTTTCCTTTTTTACACAATCAGGAGCGAGAGAGTCAAGAATAAATAATGCGTATCGCAAAAAATAGAAGGTTTATGGAACAAGCTAAAAAACAGAACACATCTCCATAGTTGATATCAAAATTGTTGGGATAATCATCCCAAAGGCCAAAGACTTATTGGGCTTGACCCCGATCAATAATGTGCGAAAATTGAATTTGATTCGCTTTTCAGCCATACTGCTTACTAAAATAGGCAAGAAGCATAACGAAAATAATGAGTAAAATCTGAAGATCAAGCGATCACTCGTCCTTTGTGCCTATAAGCTTCCATCAAAGCAAAGAACCTTCTGTTCTCAAAAATTGCTAACTATACGATGGAATTTGTACTCTAAACGCACGATCAAACCAGAAGGTCGTTTTGTATCCATTGCGCATCCACCACTCATGACTGAAAAGTGTCTATATGCTGAGTGAGACATTCATGAGATCACACTTGCAATCGACGCCCAACCAACCAACTGAATCGTCGATCTAAATTCCACTGCTGATTCATGCCAATCAGATATTGGCGTGAGTTGGGCCTCCGGACTAAAGGATGTGATCACGCACCCCCTCATAGAACAAAATGACCAAGTGCAAAACCAAGAAAAGGGTCTCCCTTGAAGTGTCGCGGGGACTTCATGAAAAGATCAAGCAGCTTGCGAAGTCCAGAGAAGAGACGATGGTCTCTCTAGTACTTAATGCGTTACATAACTTTCTTGAAACGGAACACAAGATCATACTGAAACCCAAATTCAACCCAGAACTTCTCCACAGATCAGACGATTATCAATTCAATTAACCCAAAAACCACATCGATACACTATCAAGCAACTCAAACTTACCTACTAAAGCACCAATGAACAGTCAAATTGCCATTAAAGACCAAAAAAAGCTTTCTGTATTGCTGTCAAATCAAATGCATAAGAGCCTTAAGCTTCAGGCCTTAAGCGAAGACAAAAGCATCACAGAGACAATTACAACATTGATGAGACAATATATTCTATTTCCTGACATGATAAGCACAAAAGAGCAAAATTAATACGTGATCCGGGCCTTAAAAGGCATTATATCCGAGAGGCAATAGATACATGTTTCTCAAGCATGAAACCATGAGAAAACGCTTGTCCAGTTAGGGCAAAGGCATAAACATAAACCCTAAAGCAAACAAGCAAAATGGATGACGGAATAATAGCCGAACAGTGAGAGAGAGCACCTTACACTCAAACAAAACCATGCTTTTTCCCTTTGCAGACAATCAAAATCGAGAGTAAGAGAGGCAAATAAGATATCTTGCAAAAGATGCAAGGCCTATTGCACAATACAACAAGCAGAGTGCAACACCTCTATTTACATTAGAATTACTGGAATAGTCATCCAAAAGTCAAAGACTTGTTGTAGGATTGACCTCGAACAAAATGCGCGGTAATTAAATGTTTTGAATTGAATACTCTTTTAAGTCATGAGCGCTTACAAAGGCTGCCAAAAATCATCACAAAAATGATGAATAAAAGATGAAGCTCAAGCGATCAGTCAGATCTGGCAACTATAAGGTTCCAAAAAAGCAAATAGTCTTCTGTCGGCTAAAATTGCGCAAAATACGAAGGAATTTGTACGATAAACGCGCAATCAAATCAGATGGGCGTTTTGTGTTTGAGGCGCATCCACCACTTTTCACTGAAAATCGTCTGTATGTTGAATGAGACAATCATGAGATCACTCGTGCAGTCGACTCCCAGCCACCCACCTGAATCGTCGATCTAGATTCCTTTGGTGATTCATGCAAATCTGATATTGGCGTGAATCGATCCATTAGGACTAAGGCAAGTCATCACACTCCCCCTAATCGGACAACATGACCAACTGCAAAACCAAGAAAAGAGTCACCCTTGAGGTTTCGCGGGGACTACATAAAAAGATCAAACAACTTGCCAATTCACGAGAAGAGACGATGGTCTCTCTAGTACTTGATGCATTACATAACTTTCTTGAAGCGGAGCACAAGATAACCCTCAGATCAAAGTTCAAACCAGAAATTTTCCACACATCAAACAATTATCGATTGAATTAATCGGAAAACTGCACCGACACAAACTCAAGACACTCACATTCACCTACCAAAGCATCAATGAAAAATCAAATTACTATTAAAGATCAAAAAAAACTTTCTGTCTTGCTGTCAAATAAAACGCATAAGAACCTTAAGGCTCAAGCATTAAGTGAAGACAAAAGCATCACGGAAATAATTACTGCATTGGTTGAAAATTACATTCGATTTCCTGATATAATTAAATAAAAGAGTATGATTAGAGTATAATCTGGA
>NZ_JAKUHK010000003.1:0-25077 GCF_023630655.1 Synechococcus sp. MU1655
CGCGGCGGCTGAGCAGTTAGCCACGTTTGCTGACGGGGCATTGCTGGCCTATGAACCCGATCGCAATTTTCCGGGGATACCAGGAACGTCTTATCTCAGTGCGGGATTGAGTGTGGGTACGGTCAGTCCTCGTCAGGCCTGGTGCGCTGCCCAAGGAGTCAAGGAGATCGCCCGTAGTGATGAGCAACGGCAGGCGATCACGGTGTGGGAACAGGAACTCTGCTGGCGTGAGTTTTACCAGCAGGCCTTGTTCCATTTTCCTGAACTGGCGGATGGTCCTTATCGCGAGCAGTGGCGCCGTTTCCCCTGGGAAAACAACAGCGACTGGTTTGACGCTTGGAGGGAAGGACAAACGGGGATGCCGATTATCGATGCGGCGATGCGACAGCTCAACCAAAGCGGCTGGATGCATAACCGTTGCCGCATGATCGTGGCCTCATTCCTGGTGAAGGATTTGATCTGTGATTGGCGTTGGGGCGAGCGCGCCTTCATGGAGTTGGAGGTGGATGGAGATTTGGCTGCCAACAATGGTGGCTGGCAATGGAGCGCCAGCAGTGGCATGGATCCAAAGCCTTTGCGGATTTTTAACCCGGCCACTCAGGCGTCCAAATTTGATGCCGAGGGCGAGTACATCCGTGAATGGGTTCCTGAATTGCGGCACGTCAACACCAAGGATTTGATCAGTGGAGAGATCGCTGCTTTAGAGCGCAGGGGCTATCCGGAGCAGCTGATGAATCACAAAGTGCAGCAGGCCAAGTTCAAGGCGCTTTACGCCACCATCCGCTCTTGAATCTGAGCCACGAGTTGCTCGCGCAACACCGCGATCACGCGCTCCTGTTGTTCAGGCGTTAATTCCG
This sequence comes from Synechococcus sp. MU1655, assembly GCF_023630655.1. NCBI lineage: Bacteria > Bacillati > Cyanobacteriota > Cyanophyceae > Synechococcales > Synechococcaceae > Synechococcus > Synechococcus sp. MU1655. The sequence goes on from NZ_JAKUHK010000003.1 coordinate 858, forward strand.
GAAAGATCGGCAGACTCAGCACTTCGCTGCACAGTTGATCGGTGATCGGCAGGTTGCCCTCAGCGTGCGCTTGGCCTTCGTATGCCGGCTGCCGATGGATTGGGATGGGGTAGTAAATGATCGTGTTAACACCTTGCTCTTGGAGGCTTTGCTTGAGCCAGTCCCGGCAACGGCTGGAGGGCAAGCCCAAGGTGCTGTCTGATTCCGAGCAGGTTCTGTCACAGGACGGCTGGTTGTTTGGGCAGAGGCCTACGCGCACCACAAACTGATTCCAGCCATGGCCCACGTTCGCATCAGTGGCGGAATCGGGGAGCTCAAGGCCCGGGATGTCTTTGAGGGCTTCCAGATAGCGCTTGGCAATTGCTGCTCGCTTCTCGACCCATCCGCTGAGGTATGGCAGCTTCACGTTGAGAACTGCGGCCTGAATGGAATCCAGGCGGCTGTTGTAGCCCAAGGCGGTGTGCAGGTAGCGGCGGGGCATGCCATGCACCGCCAGCTCACGTATGCGTTGGGCAAGATCATCGTCTTGGCAGGTGATCGCGCCGCCATCGCCTGCAGCTCCGAGATTTTTCGTGGGGAAAAAGCTGAAACAGCCCACATCCCCCCAACTGCCAACGGGTTTGGAGTCCCAGCTGGCCCCTGTCGCCTGCGCGCAGTCCTCCACCACCTTGAGCCCGTGGGAATGGGCGATGTCCATGATGCGTGCCATGTTCACCGGACGGCCGAATAGGTGAACGGGTAGCAGCGCCTTCGTGGCGGGTGTGATTGCGGCTTCAATCAGATTGAGGTCGATCAGATAGGTGACAGGGTCCACGTCCACGAACACGGGCGTCGCTCCCACAGCACTGATCGCTTCGGCCGTTGCAAAGAAGCTGAAGGATGCCGTGATCACCTCATCGCCAGAGCCGATGCCAAGGCCTCGCAAGGCCAGGACCAAGGCATCAGTACCGCTGTTGCAACCCACGGCATGGCGACTGTTCACGCTTGCGGCAAACGCGTCCTCAAATTGTTTGATCTCGGCGCCACCGATGTATTGCCCACTGCGCAACACCCGCAAGACGGCATTATCGAGCTCTGATCCGAGATCGGCGAGCTGATCTGTGAGGCTGAACGGAGGCACCTGCATGGCGGGCACCTTAAGTCGACTGGCCAAACCATGGGGGTTCCTGGCCAGGGTTCCACTTGATGTTGCAGCCCACGGACGGCAGCTGCGTCTCGCTCACAGGGCTTCCAGCCAAGAGATTTGTGAGTGCAGCGCGTAGATCAGCTCCGTCGAGAGGCTGCTCATTCCCAGGCCGACTTGCATCGAGTTGGCCTCGATAGCGAAGCGTTTGCGTGCCATCGGCATCGGGTGCAAAGGCATAGAACTCAGGGGTGCAGGCGCCACGCAGATCTTTGGCCAGTGTTTGCTGTTCATCCAGCAAATAGGGGAAGCGCCAGCCCTGCTGATCGGCCTGTTGCCGCAGCCCATCACGTCCGTCTTGAGGGTGGGTGGTGAGGCTATTACTGGAGATGGCGAGCATGGTGATCTGGTCTCCGAAATCCAACTCCAACCGGGTGATCTCTGGCTCCACGTGTTTCACGAATGGGCAGTGAGCACAAATCAGCATCACCAACAGAGGACGTCCTGGCAGATCTCTGCTACTCACCAGCTCATCTGGCGAGGACCAGGGCGGCTGACCCGACACCAGGGGCAGTGAAAATTGAGGCAGAGGATGCTGAAGAGGCAGCATCGTGGATGGCGTCAGGACCATGGCGTCGAGCAATGGTGGATCCCGCCATCCTGAGTCGGTAGAGAATTACCTGTCAAAGCAGGATCGAGTTGATGGTGCGGGTGCTGACAATGGTGGTCATGGCAGGACTAGTGAGCGCCTGTGTCCAGAAGAAAGCAACCACCTGGAAAGTCTTTCCCCTGCAGCGCAATACGCCCCACGATGGACTTGCTGTCGTCAGTCAACCCGATGGCTATGGGATTCATCTCTATTTGGAAACCGATACCAGCGATCCAGCTGTCTGTTCACCGCGCTGGCTTCCTGACCCGGCGCGATTGTTTAACGGCAACGGTAGTGCTCCGTTTAGTTCGGGATTGGCGCCCCGTGCCGAGTTTCTTGCAGCGGTAAAGCGCAGAGACGTTCGAAAGACTCTGAAGCAGGAGCTCGAGGCGCTGTGCAAACTCCGAGCTCCTCAGGCACGGTGGCAATGGCTGGAACCACCGTTGAAGGCATCAGATCTGATGCCCGTGAGTCTTCCGGCCTTGGAATACCCAGACCTTCTGACCGATCCTGTTGAGGAAAAACAGCGCGAGGACAAGCTTTTAAAGGAGGACTAAAACCTTTCCCAGACCACAGGTTCCGCGTCTCGCCAGTAGCGACTAAAGCGACCCAGCCGGGGTGGTTTGGGTAACTCCACAAAGGGATCCGGGTCGAGCATCCAGAGAGGAAGCTCCCGATCAATAGCCGCAGCAATGCGTTGGAGGCGGGGATCCGCCATGGTGCTGGTGACCACAGCGTCGGCTCCATGGCGTTGGGCGAAACGCAGCACCTCATGCGCCACATCACCTCGGCGCAGGGTGAGCGGAAGGCTCAAAGCGGATTCGTACAAAAAACCGATGCGTTTACGGCTGATGGATTGGTCTTGAATCCAGGCGTCGTCGAACACGAACAGTCCTGGTGTGTTGGGGTAGTCCTGAAGAGCGGGGTTAGCTGGTCCCAGGGCTTCCTCATGCACCCAGAGGATTGGTTTGCGGGGGTCCATCAAAATCGCTGGTTCCTGGGCCGTGAGCCGGAGCGGGATGAGCGACGAGCGCTTCCCTCACGGATGGCTGGCTGAAGCTTGAACAGCTGTTGCTCCAACTGCTCGTAACTGCGATCAAAGGGGCAGGATTCGTTGCTCGGACAGTCCTGGCAATACCGCCCGTTGCTGTAACGCTCCAGGTTTTGGCGATTGAAGACATAGGGCTTGTGGCTGAAGCTGCTGGCCACCCACTGCCAGCTCAGGTGGTTGCTGGCGGGGTCGCCATCCAGCAGGTGCTCGAGGAACCAGTCAGCCCCTGCACGCCAGTGCACCCGTCTCCAGTGCACGAGGTAGGCCGCCATCCACATCCGCGCGTGGTTATGCAGCCATCCCTGAGTCACCAATTCCTTTCTGAAACCGTCCATGCAGGCCAGGTTTGTTCGTCCCTCCCGGATGTCATTGGGGAGACCCTGCTGATACTCACCGGCGGCATGGCCTGTTTTGTGATCTTCCTGATCGTCATGAATGCGATCGCCGAGATCAAGCCACATCCGCTGCCAGAAATCACGCCATCCCAGTTCGTTGATCAGTTTTCCGCCGTCATCCCTTCCTTGGTTGTTCTGTTTTAGCTGTGAGAAGACGGCATCTCGCACCTCCGCAAGCGTGAGAATTCCGTGGCGGATGTAGGGCGAGAGGCGTGTGACAGAACCGTTGAGGTGGTTGCGACTGCGGCCATAGCGCTTGGCATCCATCGCCCTGAGCTGCCGTTCAGCAGCGGCTCGACCGCCTTCGATTGGGCTCAGCTCTCCCAATGCGGTTGGAAACTCTTGCGATAGCAGAGAATTCAGCGCTGTGCGCTCGGGAAGATCTCGGGGCAGATCTGTGGATTCGCTCGGCCAACTGAGCGGCGCAGCGTGCGGCAGCCTGGACACTGGTGCAGGTCAAAAAAAGCCACTCCATGCTGTCGATGTGTCGTTGTGAGCGTGAGTGCCCCGGCATGGGAGAGAATCGCTCGCATCAACCACTCCGGGGTGCGGCCTGATGCTTCTTGATCTCACTGGTAAGAAGATCCTTGTTACTGGCATCGCCAACAATCGCTCGATCGCCTGGGGCATCGCGCAACAGCTCAAAGCGGCTGGAGCCGAGCTCGGAATCACCTATCTGCCTGATGAGAAGGGCCGGTTTGAAACCAAGGTTCGTGAGCTCACGACTCCCTTAGAGCCTTCGTTGTTTTTGCCTTTGAATGTTCAGGATGCCGCTCAGATGGAGACGGTGTTCGCTGAAATTAAGGACAAGTGGGGGCAGCTTGATGGCCTTGTGCATTGTTTGGCGTTTGCAGGAAAAGAGGAACTGGTGGGCGACTTCAGTGCCACCACGGCAGAGGGATTTGCCCGTGCTTTAGAAATCAGCGCTTATTCCCTTGCTCCTCTGTGCCGTCACGCCAAACCGTTGTTCAGTGAGAAAGCGGGTGTGGTGACCTTGACCTACCTCGGCGCTGAGCGGGCGATTCCCAACTACAACGTGATGGGTGTGGCGAAGGCGGCTTTGGAAGCCTCCGTTCGCTATCTCTCCGCTGAACTTGGACCCGAAAAGCAGGTGCGCGTGAATGCAATCAGTGCTGGCCCGATTCGCACGCTGGCGAGTTCTGCGATTGGAGGGATCCTCGACATGATTCACAACGTGGAGGAGAAGGCGCCCCTGCGCCGTACGGTCACTCAAAACGAAGTTGGGAACACAGCTGCGTTCCTGCTCAGTGATTTGTCGAGCGGCATTTCTGGTCAAACCATTTATGTGGATGCTGGTTACTGCATCAATGGCATGTGATTCGGCCGCGCGGATGTCTTGAGTACTTGCAGCTCTCCTGGTGGTTGATGAGACGCCAGGGGAGGAGTTTGCTGCTCGCAACCTTGCTATGCGTGCTCAGCCTCCCTGTGAACGCAACGATTGCGAGGACGTTGCTTCCGGAAACGTTGGTGCAGGTTCTTGGCTTGCTTCTCAGCCTTTTTCTTGGCTTTCGTTACAGCCAGGCCTACAACCGCTGGTGGGAAGCGCGGGTGCTCTGGGGGGCGATGGTGAATCAAAGTCGCAATTGGCGTGATTTGCTCACACGTGTTTTGCCTAGACAGCTGCCGCTTTCTTTACGGCGTCGTCTTCTGCAGCAGGTAGTGCTGTTGATGTGGTGCCTGAATGCTGAGTTGCGCGGCGCTAATCGTGAAGAGGCAGTGCTGGCTGCACCAGCCCATGTGCTTGCTCTCGAGCTTGGATTTCAAAACCCATGCGTGCAACTCCTGCTTCAGCAGATGGCAAAGGAGCAATTCAAGCTGCATCGGGATGGTTGGTTGGACAGTGTCGAAAGCCGTGAGTTTGGACGCGTGCAGCAGGAGATCACCAATGCCCTTGGAGGTTTAGAACGGATCCGCCACCAGCCTCTCCCCACGTCCTCGACCTTTTTCATCCGGGCGTTGACATGGGTGTACGGCTATTTGGTGTTCCTCAAGCTGGATGCGATTGGCCCCATCACTGCAGCGCTCGTGGGGTGGATGGTGTTTCTCATTTTTCTCATGGCTGAGCGGATCGGCACCTTCCTTGAGAATCCGTTCATTGATGCCCGGTTCGCCTTACCCATGGATCGGTTTTGTGCCCTGATCAGCCACGATCTTCTTGGGGCCTCCGACCCGCTGGCGCAACCTTCTTCCACAAAGGGGCCCTGGCTGCGTTGAACGTTATTCGCGATGATCAAGTCAGTCACGAGGCGTCGAGGGGCGCCTGAATGCATGCGTATTGGGGAGATTCACCGCGTTACAGGCGAGACCGATGTGAGGGTTCGACTCGGGCTGGACGGCAGCGGCAGCTGTAAGGCCAGCACAGGGGTGCACTTTCTCGATCACATGCTTCATCAGATCAGCAGCCATGGCCTGATCGATTTGGAGATCACGGCAAGTGGCGATACGCACATCGATGACCATCACACCAATGAGGATGTTGGGATTGCTGTCGGTCAGGCGCTCTCGAAGGCTCTGGGTGATCGTCGCGGGATCTACCGCTTTGGCCACTTTGTGGCACCGCTGGATGAAGCGTTAGTGCAGGTGGTTCTTGATTGCTCCGGACGCCCCCATCTCAGTTGGGGGCTCACGATCCCAACGCAGAAGATCGGGACCTATGACACCGAATTGGTGAAAGAGTTTTTTGTGGCTGTCGTCAATAACTCAGGCCTCACCTTGCACATTCGTCAGTTGGATGGAGTGAACTCCCATCACATTGTTGAGGCCTGTTTCAAGGCTTTCGCGAGGGCGCTTCGGATGGCGACTGAGATTGACCCTCGCCGGTCTGGATCGGTGCCCAGCAGCAAGGGGGTGTTGGAGCAAGCGGGTGGCTCTTAGCCAACGGATCTTCGCGTAGGGCCACGCTTCATGGTCTGTTACGAGAGGATGGAATCCACATCTGGTAGCCCAGTGACCGTTGCACCCACCTCTGCTCGTTTCAACCGCTCGGAATGGTCTAGTGCCTTCCGCAACGTGGACGAAGAACTCACTGATGTGCCCCTGAAGCCAGTGCGGGGCGCGGTGCCGGATGCGTTGCGCGGTTCCCTCTATCGCAATGGACCTGGCCGCTTGGAACGGGATGGTCAGCGCGTGCATCATCCGTTTGATGGTGACGGGATGATCACAGTCCTGCACTTCGACGCGGAAGGCGTGCGCTGCAGCAACCGCTTTGTTCGCACCAGTGGTTGGAAAGCTGAGGAAGCGGCAGGGAAGGTGCTGTTCCGCGGCGTTTTTGGGAGCCAAAAGCCAGGCGGTCCGCTTGCGAATGCATTTGATCTACGCCTCAAAAATATTGCCAACACCGGTGTGGTTCGGCTTGGAGATGACCTCTTGGCTTTATGGGAAGCCGCTGAACCCCACGCCTTAGATCCCCAAACCCTGGAAACGAGGGGCCTCTCCCTCCTCGGTGGTGTTCTCAAGAAAGGTGAGGCTTTTAGCGCGCACCCCCGTTTCGACCCTGGCCATCACGGTGACCCGCGGATGGTGACCTTCGGGGTGAAAACCGGGCCTCGCAGCACCGTTCGCTTGATGGAATTTGCGACAAAAGATAATGCTGCGGATGGGATTCGAGCCGGTGATCTGCTCAGTGATCGCCGGGATACGTTTGCCGGATTCGCCTTCCTGCATGACTTCGCCATCACTCCGAATTGGGCAGTGTTTCTACAGAATGCGATCTCGTTCAATCCGCTCCCCTTTGTGCTTGGGCAAAAGGGAGCGGCTCAATGCCTCACGTCCAATCCCAATGCAAAGGCCAAATTCTGGTTGATCCCCAGAGATAGCGGTGCTTTCGCTGGGCAGGAACCACGCGTCATCGATGCTCCCGATGGCTTTGTCTTTCATCACCTCAATGCCTGGGAAGAGGATGGAGATGTTGTCGTGGAGAGCATCTATTACAGCGACTTTCCCTCGATCGGTCCTGATCAAGATTTTGCTGATGTGAATTTCGACCTCATCCCCGAGGGATTACTCGAGCAGTGCCGCATCAATCTCGATTCTGCAAAGGTTGAGACCACTCGATTGAGCGAACGTTGTTGTGAATTCGCGATGGTTAACCCCAATCAAGAAGGTCTTCCCTGTCGCTTCGCCTGGATGGCTGCTGCAGCTCGTGAACAAGGGAATGATCCACTGCAAGTTGTGAAAAAGCTGGATCTTAAAACCGGTGAAAAGCATATTTGGAGTGCGGCGCCCAGTGGATTTGTGAGCGAACCTCTCATGGTGCCCAGACCCAATGCCAGTTCTGAAGATGATGGCTGGGTGTTGGATTTAGTTTGGAATGGAGCTAGAGATGCCTCTGATCTATATATTCTTGATGCGCGAGACCTCAGCGAAGTTGCTTTGTTGGAATTACCCTTAGCCATTCCCCATGGCTTACATGGAAGCTGGAGCGAATCCTCAGTACAACTTGCATGATCTAATCATGAGAGCTCCCCAAGCCAGTGTGGATCGATTCAGCGAGTATTTCTGGAAAGCTTGCTAAATGCATTTTTTTTGGTAAATTAAGAAATTTAAAAAAAATTGTTGTTCTTATTGCGCAGTAATGTTCTGTTTGCGCAACATTTCTCTTGCCTAGTTGCGAGCTCTTTTGTTTGCCTGTATGGTGAAATTATCAGACTGATATTTCATTTGCATCCCTGATCTGTGCTTTTCTCAAGTTTTTTCGGGAGCAATCGGAAGTATAGATATACCTCATTCCTTTATTCCTTCTGGGGTAAAAAGTTAAAAGACAATTCTTATGAACATGTTTATCTGAGGGCAAGCAGGGGTTGGTATGGTTTTGATATTAATTCAAGTATTGATGAAAAAGCAAAGTTTGCTTTAACGGTCTTTAGTTCTGACATTAAGGTGGAACCTTCAGGCTTGGAATTCAATCGTGATATTGAGGCAGAGCCTACTGGCTTGGAACTAATTAGTGACAGTCAGATAGAGACTTCTAGCTTAGAGTTAAATAGTGATATTCAGGTAGGACTTTCTGCCTTGGAATTCAATAGTGATATTGAGTTACAGCCTACTAGCTTGGAGTTAGATAGCGATATTAAGTTAGGGCCTACTGACTTGGAGCTAAATAGTGATATTAAATCGAAATCAGTTGATTGTTTGCCTGAATCCCAAATCGTCTCTGCTGGGAATCAGATCAATGTCACTTTAGAGGCGTCTTCTCCAATCTCAGGCATCAATGCTCTGACGACATCTTTCAAGATTCAATCAGAGACTGACACACAGAGTGCTAACTCGTCTCTTATTCCTGTTGTTGATTCCTTCTCACAAAAGTTTAGTGCAAAGAGACTATTTGCTCCTTTGTTAGGTTTAATAGATGAGCCCGGCGGCGTCAACAGTGGTTCTTTTCAGGATTCCTTCCCTTCTGTGGGCTACTTTGATTCGCTCATTGAAAATATATCTATTTTTTCTGAATTCTCATTGTCAAAAATACAGCCTTTAGAGAATCTAGCTGGTGTATTTGACATGCCTGATCATCTTTTGGCATGGAATAATCTTGCTTTGGATTTTGCGACTGCTTCACTCAGCGGTCCAACTGCATGCTCTCGGTTTTTTGGTTATCTTAATATCACCCTATGGGATTCTTGGGCAGTCTTTGAGGATACGGCTATAGGCTCAATTTATAATAAGGAGAAGCAAGCAAGTTTTATTTCTCTACTTGAGAGCTTTGAGATTGCATGCAATGACTTAGCTGAATTTAAATATCTATATCAAGCTTCTACGACAATTGTTCAGGAGATCCTGGAACATGCTGTGCGACAAGTGGCAATGGATGTTTCTGCCTTTAATTTGGTCTCTGGCATTGAGACTTCGTTGTTTAAAGAGGGAATGCCTGAGATCCTAGTTGGCGCTGCTCAAAAGTTATTGGCAAAAAATTTAGATTTGTCTGAGCTAGGGGGGAAAATTGCTGATTTGGTTGTCTCTATCGGAACCAATATTGGTGAGACAGTTTCGTCAAGCATTAATCAGTATGCATTAAAAGATGGCTCCAATCAGCTTGGATTTTATGAAGATACTACTGACTATATCCCCTCCCCAAGTGTGTATGATCCTAATGACCCTAATACAAAAATAGATTCATCCTGGCAGCCTCTAGATGGTCAAAGTGCACTGACTCCTCAATGGGGAGAGGTAACACCATTTGCAATTGAACCTGATAAGTTGATTCCAACTAGTATTGTCTCACCATATGCAGAACTTGGTGAACTAAATAAAGAGTTTATTGACGATTTGATAGATGTCAGAGATAAACGTCTAAATCTCACTGCACAAGAAAGAGCTATTGCTGAGTATTATGAGGGTGGACCATTTACTTCTTTCCCTCCAGGTCTATGGCAAGAACAAGCCGTTGATCTATCTGTAAGCCGTAATCTTGATCTTGACGAGGCTCTCAAGCTAAACTTGGGAGTGTCTCTTTCTATGTCCGATGCTGGAATAGCTACCTGGAACGTAAAATATTTTTATAACTCTGTTCGACCTGTAACCGCAATCGGCCAATATAAACCTAATGAAGTCTTAAGTGACGGATCGCTTGCCAAAGACTGGAGACCCTACTTACCCACTCCACCTTTTCCAGATATTCCATCAGGGCATTCAGCTTTCAGCAGCTCTGCTAATTATATTTTCAATCAATCTTTTGACAGCAATTACTTTGATTTTTCAGTAACCCTAGCGGATGATGATTCAGTTTATTCTGTCGATGGCTTTGATGGAATTCCGGGGATTGGTGATGAAGTTACTATTTCGGCAGTTTACTTTACAGGGGCTGCAGCTCAAGCTGGAGATTCAAGAATTTATGGTGGCATTCATCTGAAAGATGGAGATCTTCAAGGTCAAATAATTGGCTATATTACTGGATCTCAAGTTCTTCAAAAGATCGATAGTCTTGAGCAAGGCCTTTCTCTTGAGGAGGTAAGCTCGCTTCCAATTCAATTATTTGGAACGATGAAAAATGATACTTTGACTGGGCTCTCTTTGGAAGATTTTGATGAAATTCCTGTCCAGCAACTGTATGCTTTTGACGGTGAAGATGTGATTGTCGTAAAAGGAGATTCGCTGTGGGAAGTTTATGGCGGTTCAGGAATGGATACTTTTCAATTCTATGAAACAGGCTTTGTGAGTTTGCGTGATTACGAAAGCATGGAGGAGATTGAATTGGCTCCGACCATTTTTCAGCAAGGTGAGTCTCTCGAAGATATCCAATTCTCCATATCTGCTAATCAAGATCCATTCACTGATGTTTTTCTTAATGATCGTTTGTTGTTTACTATGGACGGATATTGGGATCCAGAAAACGTAAATCTATCAATTTTGGCATGATAGTTTCTGTTCCACATCTTTGAATACACCGGATAGGCTCTTTTGGCTTTCTCGCCAGCGAGCTGTGAGTCATCCGACGCAATGGGGTTGTTTCGTCTGCAGGTCAGCGCTAAAAAGGCATTGATTGAAGGTACCGTATGACTAAAAGCAATATTTCAATCCGCAGACGTCTCGGATATTCATTGGTAGGCCTCTTTACGATTAGTTTTGGGATCTTATTAATTGCTACTGACCAAATCATAAAACGTGATCGCTTGCAGCGACATGAGCGATTAGTGATGGCAACTGCCATGGCAATCAAAAATGAATTTGATGACGTAAAGCAGACACCGGGTAGTCAAGATGAGACTCTCGACAATCAACGTTATAGACAGATTTTGAATAATTTTTCAGCTACTCGTGTATTGGTATGGTTGAGTCGACCGACTAAGGACCCTCTATTCCCTAATACGGCTCCTGTTCAACAGTTTTTTGGTAGCCCAAAACTCTTAGAAGCAGCAGGTGTCAATGCTTCTGGAATGCAAAAACCTAGAAGCTTTGTGTTTGATGGGCAAACCTATTTCACGTGCTCTATGCCTTTACCAGGTAACCAGGGAGTACTACGATTCCTCGAAGATGTAGGCGTGAGCCCTGCGGGACGTCAAGAGAATTTGATCTTCTTACTTGTCGTTTGGATCTTTGCTGTGGCCATTGCCACTGTCCTAATCCGGAGATTGTTAACCAGCTCTTTGCTGCCTTTAACCAAGCTTGAATCCGTTATGGACGACATGAGGCTTCGGGCGTCTGGGCTTGTTTCAGACAAACGGGTGCCCATTGAGTCTCAACCATCTGAACTTCAAGGGATTGTGAAATCCTACAATGGGCTTGCTGATCGTTTGCAAGAATCTTGGAGCAATCAATTGTTATTTATACGTGCGGTTAGCCATGAGTTGATAACTCCGCTCACCTTAATTAATAGTTCTGCAAGACGCCTTGATCGACATTTGACAGATCTTTCAGAGTCTGATCGTAAACTTCTTGCTTCTATTAGAAAGGAAGTTTGGGATGCTGATCATTTGGTTAGAGATTTAGTTGATTTGGCGCGAAGTGAATCAGGTAGTCTCAAACTTAAACTGAGTTCAGTTAAGGCAATAGATGTCATTGCTGATCTATCTGCAGAACTTGAACCATTGGCTTGGGGAGATCGAGTTCTAACACCTTCTCCAGAGGATTTGAGTATGGTTGATACTGTAATGATTTCTGTTAATTCAGCCCGCTTGCGTCAATGCATTATCAATGTTTTGGAAAATTCTTCAAAATATTCTCCTGGCGATACACCTATAGAGTTGTCGATCACCTCTGATGATTGTAATATTTGCTTTGATGTAAAGGATTATGGGCCTGGCATCTCTCAGGAGGATCAAAGGACAATATTTAAGCCCTTTCAACGAGGTAAAAGTGATTTAGCCGATGTTCCAGGAAGTGGAATTGGACTAGCTTTGGTTCATCAAATTGTACGGCTTATGAATGGCAGTATCTTTATCTTGTCTTCTGGCAAAAGCGGGACGATCATGCGCTTTGAATTTCCTATTGAGTGACCAATAGAGTTGTAATTTGTGTGTTGGCCTCAGTCACTTCTCTGATTGATGATATTGAGCCTATTGAATTGTGACTAATATCAACTTTGTTCGCTTGGGGCTTCATGAATATTGAAGAAATATTTGTGCGTTTATTCTTTTCTTTTTAATGCTCCGTTGACAATCTTTGCTTACTTATGGTTTCGATGAGTTCGCTAGTTTTAGATAATATACGGCCACTTGGGCTCCTTTCTTGCTTTTTTGATCAATGCGTTTTGTGCATATCTTCTTTATAGAGGGGCCATTCAAGCGACATCTCTACCCTTGCTTGATTAAAAGGGGGTATTATGATTTAGAAAGAAAGCTTTTGGAGGCATCGTGAAACTTGAGGTTGATCAATGCCTTTCTGCATGGATTGCTAGCATTGATCCCCGTTTTCAGTCTGAAGTTGATGATACATCGCTTGAAGTTACAGGGTCTGAGTATCTAGGAACTAATTTATCGATTGTCAAAGTTAGCTGTAAAGGGTCTGTAAAAAGCATTCTTGCTCGAAATCCCCAAGATCTTTTCTCTTTTGGCATTTCTGATGTTGGCCTTTTTAGGGGTATGGCGGGTAATCGTGAGATTTTCTCAAATCCTCAGCGTCTTGCTTTTATTCTTCTTCCTGGAGAGTCAATAAAACTTGCCCCAGCAGCGGAGTTTTTTTCTGGTTATATTTTTCATATAAAGTCAGAATATTTGTTATCTGAATCTATCGAGCATGGCACTCAGCTTCCGAGTCTTCTTACGCTTCATGACGCTATTCCTGGGCATGAGCAACTTGTATTGGCTTGCGCTAATCAGTTGTTGAAGTTCTTCGCCCTTGGGGATGAGGTCGGTAGCCTTCGAGTCCTTCAGCCACTTGAAGAATCAATTGTATCGCTATTGGCCACATTGATTAGTGTTGAGCCAGATGTGCTTGTTAGCGGAAAGCAGGCTCAATCGCAGCCTAGTTATGTGCAGATTGCACTTTCTTACATGGAGAACAATATTAGTGAAAATATTACTCTTTCTGATCTCTGCATCGCCTGTAGTGTCTCTGGTCGCACTTTGCAGGTTGCTTTTCAGGCCGTTATGAGTCGCACACCTTTGCAAGTACTGCAGGAATTAAGACTTAATAGGTTGAGAGATAAGATTATTAATGGAATGGATATATCTTCTGCCTGCGAAGAGGTTGGGCTCCAGCATAGCGGCCGTATTTCGGCTAAATATAAGCAATTATTTGGTGAGTTGCCTAGAAACACCCGTTCTCGACGCACTCGCTCTTGAAACTTGATTGACTATTCGAAGCATTGACAACCCTCTCGCTTGTTTGAATGATATGTGTTTTGTGCTAATTGATATGTCGACTGAATATCAGCTTGTGGTCCTTTTGTGTTAGTGTTGGAAATTGCATTAGATGCATTTTTATTTTTGAACATCATTGACTCGCCTCAATGAGTAGTTAGGATAAAATTATTGAAGAATCAGCTGCCTTTTGCCAAGTTGGTAGTGCGACCTACGTCTCGGGTTGCTTCTCTGTGATTCAATTCGTTTAACGAAAGCTGCGCTAATGTCTACGATTCCCCTTCTTGTTGTTGATGATGATCCTCGTATCCGATCAGCCCTGCAGGTTGAATTAGATGAGTTAGGCATCACTTCTTGTTTTTTTGAAAATGCCTTTGATCTGATCGACTATGCCTCTGCTAATCCATCGGCTGGTATTTTCGTGGATTTGCTTTTGCCTCAGATGAATGGCATTGATTGTGTTAAACGCTTAAGGTTGCTTGGGTATAAAGGTTGTGTGTTTGTCTGTACAAGTCTTTGTGACACTGACATCAAGAAGCAGGCTCTCGATGCTGGCGCAACCGATTACTTTGTGAAATCTGATCTGTTTAATGATCTCGAGAAGATTGTTTCAAGTTGTTTCGCAAAGGCATAAGTTGTTGTTGGGAGTGATCGTGGCATCGCGAGCTTTTTGTTGTTGATAATGCTTTTATGTGCATTTTGCCTGCTTCTTGTTGGCTATTTAGCCTCAAGTCGTATTGCATTGTTGGTAAATATTTGTCATTGCTCCATTGTTTCGGGCCAATCTTTTCACGTTTTGGATTGCCCAAGTATGGGGCAGTTTGTTTGTTTGTCTCGTCAGGGTTTTCTTTTTGTCGAGTCTTGATGTATGGGGCTTTGGTTGGTGATGAGTGCTTGCTGCTGAGGCTTTATGGCTCGACCTCTGGATGAGAGTTCGCGGTTGTACTCTCTTGGTTTCGTGTTTTGTTTGGATGTAGCGCCGAGTCTTGCGATGAGTTGTCCTTGAAGGTTAGAAGCTTTGGGGATGCCAATGATTGTGTAATCTTTTCCATTCATTGTGGTAATTGTATTGTCCGAGCTTGTAACAAGTTGGCTCCAAGTACAAATGCAATGGTGAAGTCTTATTCATGCATTGCCTCTGGTTTTTGTTAGGAGTGTTTGATTGCTGTGTTTGATATGTTTCAACAATCGATGTGGCGTTCTTTCCGGAAAATTGCTTTCACCATGCCTGCAGTGATTACACCGCTTGGGTTTCAGGTCGCCTTTTGGTCGGCTTCACCAGTTCTTGCATCAGTAAGGGTCTGTAATGGCACATTATTGGAAATTCAGGTTCTGGAAAGCGTCACCACATCCAGCGATCGCTTTCGCTTCTCGCTTGGATTGCTAGCGGAAGCTCCTTCCAAAGCGGCCGCGATGGCGCTTCTCAATCAGCGGCTTGATCGGGCGCGGCAAGAGCTGGGACCCTTCGTTCTTGATGCCTTGAGCATTCCCGCTCCACGCAGCTATTCCTATGGAAGTGGCAGTTCCTCCAGTCGCAAGCTGGAGAGAGCCACGACGCGTATTGGTGGTGAAGTGAGCCGCGACAATTACGATGCGCTGATTCAATTGGCGGGTCGCCTGCCTGGAGTGCGCCTCCAAGGCATGACATCACTGGCCTCCAGCAGCGGCGGTGCGGCCTTGGATGATCAGTTGCTGAAACGGGCCTTGAACAAAGGGCGTCGCCGCGCGAACGACACTGCGAGCGCCTTGGGGTTGGGCCGCGTGGACCTCTTGCGAATCAACCAACGCAGTGGTGTTGTGCGGCCAGTCGCCTATGCAGAGGCAAGGATGTCTAAGCCAGCGTTTCGCTCAGACGAGGCCCCCAAACCCCAGCGATCCCTCACGCTTGGTTTGGATTATTGCCTGCGCTGATGGTGGTGGACACACTCAAGTGGTGTTGTTTGTGCCCGCATGCCCAATCGCCGCCTCTGGTTGGTCAGCTTGCTGTTTGTGGCCTGGCTGATCTGGGCAGAGACCAGTTTTCAGTTTTATGACCATGCGCTTGGCCGTGATCTGCAGCTCTCGGCGAGTCGGGTCTCCTTGATCGCTGGAAGCTTCCTGGTTCCCTATGGCTTGCTGCAGATTCCCGTCGGGCGGCTGCTCGACCAGGGTCGAGTTGATCGCTGGATCTGGATTGCCGCCTTGATGGCCTCCGGGTTCAGTCTGACCTTTGCGTTCAGTACCGATCTTGTTGGGCTGATGCTCAGCCGTATGGGAACAGGGGTTGCCTGTGCTGTGGCCTTTCCTGCATCGGCCTTGTTGGCACGTCGCGCCTTGCCGCAGAACAGATTTGCCTTGGCGATGGGCCTCACCGATAGCTTGCTTGGTTGGGGTGCTGTCTTTGCTGCTCTGATTCCGCTGGTGTTTCCGTGGACGGTTTGGCGCCAGTTGGTGGTCTTTCAAGCTCTTTTTCTGGCCGTGATGGTGGTGGTGCCTGTGATGGTCCTTGGCCGCGGTTTGCCATCTCCTGAGCCCCACAACGATGGACGCCTGGTCAGCGCTGTGCACTGGGACCGCGCTGGTGTTGGCACGGTGATCAAGGCTTGTTTGCTGTACGCCTGGGGTGGTGGTTTTGTGTTTGGTTTGGCCCAGTACGGGCTGATTTCAGGATTGCGTGTTTGGGGCGCTGAGCGCACGCAGTGGATGTCCCTGACGATGTCGTTTGGGATCGGAATTGGGATGGTGTTGGCTGGTTGGATTGGTAGTCGCTCAAGCCGCCGCGGGCTGGTTTTGCTCATGGGCACCGGCATGAGTGTGTTGGCGTTGATCGCTTTGCTCCAGCTTCCCAATCAAGCGGGAGGCCTGTTGTTGCTGGCAGCGCTTGGCCTCGGTCTTGGGCTTGGGTCCTCGGTCCTGGCGTTCCCCATTGCCGAAGACGCAGCACCTCCAGGTCAAACCGCCCTCACCGTGGCCATCGTGAATACCACTGGCACCGTGACGGGCGGGGTGATGTCGATCGTGTCGGGGTTGATCCTTGAGGCCTCAGGACCGGGTGATCTCAGTCCGGTCCTTATGGTTTATGGCCTCTTTGGCCTCTTTGGCGTCGCGGTCGCGGCTTGGATTCAGTTCAGCCGCGCGCCTGCTCATTCAGCAGCTTGACCGCTGCGTTGCCATTCCTTGAAAGCGAGTCTTGGAGCGCTCCATAGCGTGAACAACACCAGTGGTGTGACAGGCACCGCTGTGATCACGATGAAGGCTTGGAGGGCATCAATGGAGGTGCTGTCCCCTAAGCCCGTTCCGATTCTCAACAACACCAAGGTGAGGCTGCCGATCATCAAGGCCCAGAACAACCTCAACCTCTGCGATGGCTCATTGCGTCCGCTCACCACCATGGCGGCGGCATAACTCATCGAATCGGCACTTGTGCACATGAACAGCACCACCAACAGAAGCCCGATTGGGATAAGCAAGCCTGAGAGGGGAAGGGCACTCAGGATCGCAAGCAAGGCAGCAGCAGCCCCGTTTTGCGCCAGTGCATCACTGATGCCTGACCCTGCGAGTTCCAGGTTCATTCCAGTTCCACCAAGCAAGGTGAACCAGAGATTGGTCACGATCGGGCAGAGGATGGCTACCGCGAGAACAAGTTCACGGATGCTGCGGCCGCGGCTCACTCCCGCCGTGAACAGTCCCATGAGTGGCGCATAGCCCAAAAACCAGCCCCAGTAGAAAACAGTCCAGCTGTTCAGCCAGGGTTCAGTGACGTCAGATCGCGGCATCAAGGCCATTTGAGGCAGATGCAGCAAGTAGGTCCAAAAACCGCTGAAAAAATGCTGGATCAGCCAGAGGCCAGGACCGAGGATCAGCAACCCGGCCCCTAATACGAGCGTGAGCCACACATTGAGCTCCGACAGCCACTTAATCCCTTTTTGGATTCCACTCACGGTGGATGTGGCAAAGACTGCAGTCAGCAGAACCACCACCAGGGACTGAAGTCCGGCACTATCGCTCAGCCATGGGAGTTGTCCTGCCGCATTACTGAGTTGAAGCGACAGGAAACCAAGCGGGCCAACCGTGCCTGCGATCGCCGCAACAACCGACAGGCCATCGGCAAGATCTCCAATCGGACCATTCACCCAACCCTTTGGAAGGATGTTGACGAGGAGAGTGCGAGGCCGCAGCGGTTCGCCGCGTTGTTCCAAAATGGAAAAGGTAATCGTGGTGGTGGTGGCCACGAGCGCCCAGGCGAGAAAGCCCCAGTGCAGAAAGCTCACGGCTAGAGCCGGATCAACAGCTGCCGCTGTGCTTCCCACCACTCCCTCAAAGACAGGGGAGGGGGTTTGGAAGTGGTAGAGCGGCTCCGCTGCAGACCAGAACACGCCGCCGCCCGCGAGCAGGGTGCAAATCAAGACGGCACACCAATCGAAAAATTTCAGACTGGGCTTTGCTGTTGCTCCCCCAAGCCGAAGTTTCCCGACCGGACTGATGGCAATGGCAAGGGCGATCAGGAACAGCAGCATCACCATCCATTGCCAGAGCCCCCCGAGCGAGTGGCTGACGATGGTTTTGCCGGTTTCCGTGAAGTGCTTCGCTAACGCCAGATCGATGGCGGAGACAAGTAGAAAAACCAGCAGCGGAATGGCACCAACCCAAAGGGGTGGTTGGCTCAAAGACGAGCGGACGGGGGTGGGGGATTCAGACACAGGTCGTATCAGTAAAGATTCAGGCGCGGACGGCGTCGCGTTGATGGCTCCAGCAGGAGATGTCTGCAGCGGGTTGTTCGCCGCTGGCAAGACGGGCCAGCGAATCACCAATCAGCGGCGCAAATTTGAACGATTGGCCGGATCCACCGGCAAACAGGCTCAGTTTGGGGGTGAGCCGGTCCAACACGAAATTCACATCGCTGGTCATGGAGTAAGGGCTCATCACCGTTTCCACCCGCTCTTGCACGCCGTCCAGTTCGTTGAACAGGAAGGTATCCAGGAGATCCAGGAGGCGGGCCGGCGCTTCGGTGCACATGGCATTGGGTTCGGCGACGCGGAGCTCCTGGGGAGACCAGTCGATCCCGGCTTTGATGCGAGGACGCCCGTCAGCGGTGGTGCTGAGGGAGGGGAAGCCGTAATAGAGGCCTCCGTCATCGCCGCGCTCTTGTTGGAAACAAAACCACTGGGGGTAACGGCTGGCGAGAGCTGGATCCACGGTGTAATGGGCCCAGAGCATCGGCCAGATTTCAAGCTTTGGAGCAAGTCCTAATGGGGCCAGTAGGAGTTGACTCCAGATGCCGCAGGCCACAACAACATGCCCTGCATTGATGTGATGACCGTCTTCGAGGGTGACGCCGCCGCCATCAGCATCAATGCTGCTAACAGGACTGTGTTCAATGACCTGATGGCCTGCATGACGGGCGGTACGAACCCAATGGGCAATAACTTTGTCGCTGCGGACGGCACCAGCCGTGGGTTCGAATAATCCGGTGAAATGGGCCTTGGGTTTCAGCGGGAAGCGCTCTGCGATCTGAGCGGCACTCAGGGCTTCGTAGGGAATGCCCTGATCATCCATTACCTTGCGAGCTCCGGGGATCGATCCTTCGATCGTCTCCTCATCCCAGCTTTCTCCGTAAAAAAGAAGCCCATGGGTGTCACGCAAAATTTCTCCGGCATGGGTCTCCTCTTCCCGCCAAAGGCGATTGGCTTCTTGGGCGAGACGGCAGAGCACCGGGTCGGAATACATCTCCCGGAACATTCGGGTCTCGCCGAAGCTGCTGGCTCGTGCGTGGGCCAGCGTTTTGCCTTCAAGAAGAATGACGTCGCTGATTCCTCGGCGCGCGAGTGATGCGGCACAGCTGAGGCCGGCCATGCCGCCTCCGATGATCACCACTGCTGCGCTGGCGGGGAGAGAGGTGGATGTCATGCGGCTAGTCCGAAGCTGAGTCCTATGGGATCTTTACCGGTGTGGGCGGCAACTTCAACCAGAGCGTCACTGACAGTGAGGCCATCTCCTCGTTGTTTTAAGAAATCAGTAGCGCGCTGACGCACTTCATGGCGCACAAAGTCGTACACCTGCTGAGGTGTGGCTTGCCCCCAAGCCTCAGGCGAGAAGCGCTCGATCGAGTCGGCAATCACGGCCCCGGCATTCACGAGTGGATCGGGCAGGACGCGGATGCTGCGGTGTCGCAGATCATCGGCAATTTCGGGCTGTTGGAAAGGAGCATTGGCGGCTGGAACAATCGCTTTGACCTGCAAAGCGCTGGCCATTTCCGGGTCGATCAGGCCTGAGATGGAGCAGGGCAACAGGAGGTCGAGTTCCTGTTCCCACCACGGACTGCTGGGGGGTAGGGGTGTCGCTCCTGGAAGCCCCGCCCGCTCTGGATTCATATCGACGGTGCAGACCTGCCAGCCATGCTGGATCAAGGTTTTCGCCACCGTTCCACCCACAGCTCCGCATCCATGTACCAGGGCCTTGCCTGGCTTGGCTTCTGTAAGAGATTGTGCGAGCACCGCCTCAACGGCACCCACTGTCCCAAAGGCAGTAGCAGCGCTTGCATCCACAGGGCTTCCGACGGCAGCCAACACATGGGGGGTGAGCGACATCAGTCGCTCCATGTCTTCCAGGCTTGTGTTGAGATCACAGCCGGTGATCATGGCTCCATCCAAGGATTGGAGCAGCCCAGCGGTGATGCTGATCAACTCATCTTTGACAGAGGCAGGCTCCGCAGCCCTGGCGACAATCTTGCCGCCAGCGAAGCCCGTTCCATAGAGATCGTGCTTATGGGTCATCAGACTGGCCAACCGATGCCCATCAGCGATGCAGGCTTCATCGCTGGAGTAATTCAGCAGCCGCAATCCACCGTTAGCGGGTTTGCCGTTATCGCTGCTTTCGGCTACGACAAACACCGATAGATGATCGGAGACATGTTGAGCTAACACCGACACCGCAGGGGTGCCGGCGGATTGCAGAGAGGCCATGGTCATCAGGCCACACGCTCCATGATTTGGTGATGCTCTACGTAATCAAGACTCCACTCCTCTGGAGACTCTGCAATGCGCTGCTTGAGACGCTCGTAGACGAGATCCGCTGTCTCATCACCAGCCACTGAGGCGAAACTGTGGCGGCTCCAGCTACGGATCGTCGCCATCAGTCCCTCGGCGAAGGCTGCGGTGTCAGCGTCTTCGTCCCAACGCTTGCGATAGGGGCAGGGGACGTGAACGGTGCGCTCATCAACGAGCCTTAGACCATTGAGGTAGGCCGCTGACGTCTTGTCCTTCAGGGGAGCCATGAACTCCTCTGGAGACTTGTAGAAGTTCAGGATCGTGCCTTTGCGGTAGATCTCTTCGCTGATCACACCTTCATCAGCGAGGCCACGCCAGATCTGATGCAGCTGGTCGTGGACATTGCGCGTCACGCCGCCGTTGTGACCGAGGTAACGGCCCTCGTCATCACGGGACAAATTCACGGTCAGGAGGCGACCGCCCACGGCGAGCTCCACGCTGCGCAGTTCGAGGATGCTGGCCCAGTCCTTCATGGCTTGAGCGGTGAATCGCTCAAGGGCCTCTTTGTCGTCTGAGGCGAGCACGTGGGTGTGCGTGTTGAGGGGGCCAGGGGATTCACTCAACCAGTGCATGGCTGTGGCTGAGAATCCGAAACTCACGGTTTCAGGGGCCACAAGGGGCTCATAAAAGCTGCGAGCACTCACCAGCACGGTGGGATTGGGGGGCCTCCCCAGCTGCTTGGCAATATTTTCGGCTAAAGCAACGTTGTCGTTACTGGGCAGATCGTTGCCGATCAAAGTGAGATGGGCTTTGGGCTGTCGTTTGTGCAGCTGATCTAAGACCTGAGACCACAGCCCAACAGCGGTGCCGCCGTCGGCAGCGCCGTAATCCATCAGCACATGGCTGCAATCGTTCGTTAATTGATCAACACAAGTCAGGGCCCAGTCCGAGGCGGCATCGATGCAGAGGCGTGCGCCTTCGGTTTGCGCGCTGTAACCCGTGGTCATGGCGATGGCCATAGACCTCGTCAGTAGCAAGGGGCACCGTACAGGGTTGTTCTGTTTAGGGGTTGTTCTGTTAAGGAATTGGCGTCGTGCCCGGGTCTTGGCTTGGGTTGTTCGCGAGAAGCTTCTCCAGCTCTGGCTTTAGCAGTGCAAAGGCGCGACCTCGATGCCCGTGTTGTTTTTTGTGATCCAGAGTCATTTCAGCAAAGGTAAGCCCACTGTTTTTGACCTCAAACACGGGGTCGTACCCGAACCCTTGAGTCCCCCGGGCGCTGAAGGTGATCGATCCTTCGCAGTGACCTTCCACTGCTGCAAGCATGCTGCCGTCAGGAGCCGCGATGCAAAGCGCCGCACTAAAGCGCGCCTGGCGGTCGGTGCGGTCTCCCAGCTCTCTGAGGAGACGCTCGATGCGTTCGGGGTCTGAGTTTGCGTAGCGCGCAGAGTAGACCCCTGGAGCACCACCCAGCGCATCCACGCTTAGGCCGGAATCATCGGCGAGCGCCCAATGGCCCGTGGCTTCCGCCACGGCCCTAGCCTTGAGGAGTGCATTGTCGCGGAAGGTGATTCCGGTTTCTTCCACCTGGATTCCATCGGGTTGAGGATCCACTTGCAGAGGAAATTGTTGAAGCAGGTTCGAAAACTCTCTGATTTTGCCGGCGTTGCCGCTGGCAATGACCAGGACGCGATTGCTCATATAGCGTCTGCAAAGGTGCGGGCCCAGTTCAGAACCTCCTCGACCCGCGACGGGCTGGGGGCTTCGCAATAGAGGCGAAGCAAGGGTTCTGTCCCAGAGAAGCGCAGCATCAGCCAATGGCTTGGGCCGAGCCTGAGTTTGACGCCGTCTGTGGTGACCACCTCGACCACAGGACATCCAGCGACCTCCTGGGGAGGAGTGTCAGCCAGCAGGGCTTCCAGCCGGCGGCGCGAATCCATGTCAGCGAGGCGGAGATCAAGGCGGTCGTAATGGGCCTCGCCACCACAGCGCTCTTGGATGGCTGTCATGCGCTCGCCAAGGGGTTGCTTCCCTTCCACCAACGCTTCGAGCACGAGCATGGCGGCAAACAGGGCGTCGCGTTCTGGTAGGTGCATGCCAAATCCCACGCCGCCGGACTCCTCGCCGCCGATCAGCACCTCTCCGGCCAACATTTCAGCGGCGATGTACTTGAAGCCCACAGGCAGTTCAAGGACTTCCCGTCCCAGATCTTCCGCAACAAGACGCATGAGGTCGGAGCCGCTCACCGTTTTCACCACTGATCCAGGAAGAGATTTGGCGCGAGCCAAGTGATCGATCAGAAGTGGCATCAACTGCTGGGTGCTGCAGAACCGGCCGTTTTCATCCACGGCGGCAATGCGGTCGCCATCGCCATCAAAGACCAGTCCAACGGCATTACGGCCCGCTGCTTTGGAGGCTTTCACCGCCGCTATTAGTTCCCCTAGGTGAGGGGCCAGGGGTTCCGGCGCGCATCCACCAAACAGCGGATCTCGATTGGTGCGGATCTCGGTAATGAGGTCCTTGGCATCCTCTCCCAAGAGGTCTGCGACGCAACCGGCTGCAGACCCATGCATGGGATCGACGAACACGTGGAGGCCCATGGCCTGCAGTCCAATGGTCAGAGCCTGGAGGTCGCATTTGGTTCGCAATCCTGCGAGATGCTCTTCGCGACCATCAAAGCGCTCGAAACTGCCAGCTACCGGCACCGTGATGCCTCCAGCGGCCAGACGTCGCTCCACCGCTGCAGTGAAGGTGCCCTCGACCGATCCACCAAAGGGACCTTTGATTTTGAGGCCAAGCCATTCCGGAGGGTTATGGCTGGCGGTGATCACTAGGGCTCCAAGCACTTGGCGCTCCACCACCGCCCAGCTGCAGGCCGGGGTGGGAACGGCTGTCTCGGTGAGAAGCGGCTCTAGGTCGCAGCCGCGGACGGCTGCCGCCACCACTTCGGCGAGCTCAGGTGCGAGGAAGCGGCGGTCATAGCCGATCACCACGGTGCGGCTGTTTAAACCTTCTGGTGCTTGGTGGAGGAGCTCCTGGGCTGCAGCGACGGCAACAGGGAGCAATCGCTCCACGGTGATGTCCACCCCCAAAATGCCTCGCCAACCATCGGTACCAAAACGGATCGGGGAGGCATCCAGCGGGAGCGGGGAAGACACTATGAGTCGGAAGCGCTGCACAGGATCTAGCAGCTGGCCGCCTTACCGTCGGTGAATGGGTGCCACCCCTCTTGCTGACAAGCCACTCACGGACAGGTTGCTGCGCAGCTGGGTGCGCTGCCGAAGGAGGGCATGGCTCGATCGCCATGCCAATCCAGATGATCGGCTTTACACCGCGCATCGCACGCTGCAGCTCGATGACCAACAGCGCAGTTTTGTGGCCTTGCTGCCGGGGAAGCCAGGGCATGGCCTTGCTGCTTGCGAGCGCGGTGATACCGGTGTGGTGGGGGTGAGATTGCGCGGGGTCCTGCTGGATGATTCAGCGCTAAAGGGTTCGGCTTTAGAGGCCCATCCGCCACTGCTTGAAAGGGTGAAAGGGTCGAGTCGCTGGGGTGACTTTGCCTATAGGCCCGTGATTGCTCGGCAGGGTCGCCGTTTAACCAGAGAACATCGTTTGCAGCTCGCCCTGGCTGGACGCCTGTTAGTGGAATTCCAGGGTGGGCCTGTGCCTGATGGCCTTGCGGTGGCTGGCTCGGGGCGACGCTTGGAGCGTGAGCGTCTTCCTCTTGGCAACAGCTTGAATCGCCAGCTTGATGACTCTCTGCTGAGATTGTCGGCCGACCTCAACA
>NZ_JAKUHK010000004.1:0-23532 GCF_023630655.1 Synechococcus sp. MU1655
GTTCTGCACCAAGCCGTTGATTTCCTGAATCAGCAAGAACTGCTCGATTGCTATAGCAAGCGTTGCCCGAGCCGCGGCCGTCCTCGCCGAATGCTCCATCTTCATGAAGAAGCCAGAGCCGAGGCTGAGCGGTTGATGGAACCATGGCATCGCTGGCTCCTCGAACATGAAACCGTGACCACCTAGAACAGGTGGACTAAAAAACAAAACGCGGCGGATGCCAACCACACAGACATCCACATTGTTGCTGACTCTGCTGTTGGCGATCGGACTCGTTTTTTTTCTACGGGCTGCCAGCAAAGATCGCACCACAGTGGTGGAGGTGCACTCCCCTAAACCAGCGCTCGAAGTCATGGAAGGGCTCTGCACGTGGCTCGAGAGTCGCGGTTGGATTCGCGATGGCGGCGATGCAGAGCGCTGTTTGCTCGAATATCGGGGGCGTGTGGCCTCTAGCAACCCCTTAGCAGTGCTGCTTTCTCTTCTCGGCGGGGTTGGAGCAGGTTGCCTTGGACTTGTGCTGCGTGAGCTCAACCCATCTCTTGGATGGTGGCCGGTCTCGATCGTCCTCCTAGGACCTCTCGCCGGATGGGTTTATAGCCAACGGGCTGCCCGTCAGGAGGGGATCCAAATCCGTTTGATCGAACCAGCACCCCAAGAGGGGAGCACCCTCAGGCTTCGGGCGCACCGCGATGAATTGATCGCCCTTGAGCTTGCCCTAGGAGAACCGCTTGAACTTGCCAGCGATGGCTCCTTGCTCTCCTCCCCCATCTGAAACTGAAACCCATGCCTCTCATTCCGGCCTGGATGCAACGCAACCGGGCCATCATCCCGATCAGCGTCACCCTGCTGTCCATGGTCGCCCTGGTTCTCACTCAGGCCAAAGAGCACAGCCTCTCGATTCAAGCCAGTGCCGCTGGAAAGTCGGACAGCACTCTCCCTAAACAACCGGTCTGCCCAGCTCCAGCCAACCCTGACCCATTACTGGGAGCTAGGACCCGTAAACCTGGCCGCTGGGTGGGAACCACCCCTATGGCGAAAGACTCTCCCATCGTGGTCATGGCAGGTCATGCCGACTCCCAAGGGATGGACAGTGCTGGCACCCCTGGGTTTGCCGTTGGCGTGAAAAAGCAAGCGCCGATGGATGCACGAATGCGCGACGAGCTGTACTGGAATTTGAAGGTTCAAAAGGCGGTCGTTCGCCTTGGGAAAGCTCGATCTCTCAATATCAGCGCCTACAACCCACCAGCTCTCACGATCCGCAATGACAACCACCCCAAGACCAACTGGTCGCAAGCGAGGATGCGCTCAGCCAAAGGCGAATACATCCTCGAAATTCATTTCGATGCCTATAGCCCCTATGGATTCGGTTCAGGCTTAATCCCAGCCATCAATAGACCTCTCAACACGATTGACGAAAGTCTGGGAAAGGCCTTTGGGCGCTTCCCGAGACTGTTCCGAGGTGGATTAGGCGGGCCCCGACGGGGAATCGGCATTCTCGAAATTGGAATGCTGGAACCACCGCTCGAGCAGAAGCTCCGCAATCCCAACACCCAACGCCAAACGATCGATTGTTTGGCGCTGCGCGTTGTGGATGCTTTGGAGCAGGGCGTCAATCGATCGCCTGATGGGGGCGACAACGGTCCTCAAGGGTCGGATCCCCAAACCAATCCTGAGGACAGGTAAAGAGATCTGTCAGCAATTCTTCTCGGGATCCTTCTGGGGCTCGATAGCCGTACTGCCAACGTGCCATCGGCGGAAGAGACATCAAGATCGATTCGGTACGTCCATTGGTCTGCAGTCCAAAAATCGTGCCCCGATCCCAGACCAAATTGAATTCCACATAGCGGCCACGTCGGTAGAGCTGGAATTGACGCTCTCTCTCTCCATAGGGAAGCGGATTGCGCTTTTCCACAATCGGTGTGTAGGCAGGCAAGAAGGCTTGTCCACAAGCGTGAGCGAGATCGTGCAGCTGATCCCAGCCAAGGCGAAGTGAGCCGATCTCAGCGGCTTGACGCGCCGCAGGTCCCTCAGGATCCTGCCCCCGATACAGGCGACCACTGCCATCTTGGTAGTCGTAAAAAATCCCTCCGATGCCTCTTGTCTCCTTGCGATGCTTCAGGAAAAAATATTCGTCGCACCAAGGCTTAAACACGGTGTAAAGCTTGGGATCGATGGAATCACAGGCCCGCTTGTGCTCGCGATGGAAGTGTCGGGCGTCCTCAAGAAACGGATAAAAAGGCGTGAGATCAGCACCACCTCCAAACCACCAAACAGGGCCCGCCTCGAAATAGCGATAGTTCAAATGAACGGTCGGGATGAAGGGATTGCGCGGATGCAAGACCATCGACGTTCCCGTTGCGAACCAGGGATGACCTTTCGCGTCAGGACGCTGCTTGAGGATCGATGGTGGCAATTCTTTGCCGTGAACCTCGGAAAAATTCACCCCTCCCTGCTCAAACACCCGTCCCTCGGTCATCACCCTCGAGCGCCCACCACCACCTTCCGGACGATCCCAACTTTCTTCTTGGAATTGAGCGCTGCCATCCAGTTGCTCCAGACCAGCGCAAATTTCATTTTGGAGGCCTTGCACCAGCGCGCGGGCTCGCGTGCGGGAATCGGACGGCGGTCGCTCGCCCGTGGCATCCGAGGAGAGCAAGATCTTGCCCTTGAGGCGCTTGAGTAGGGAGCGAACCATGAACTGGCGATCAACGATCAATCGACCCTTTCAGCCTGACAGAGGTCCCGACAAGCATGTGTGAAGGACTGTCATGGGCAGCGCCCCTAGGATCCACACCAAAGCAACAGTTGCATGGCCACAGCAGAACAGGCAGCTGAGTTGCTGAAAGGGATTGTGGATTCAGGCAGCAATCGGTCTGTTGTGGATCTCGGTTGGCTCGATCGCGTACGCATTGATCCACCCCGGGCAGTGCTCCGCCTCAATCTCCCTGGCTTTGCCCAAGGTCAACGGGACCGCATCGTCGCTGAAGCACGGGAACGCCTCCTAGCCCTTGAAGCCATTCAGGACGTTCAAATTGAAGTTGGCACCCCACCGTCTCAAGGTGGCATTGGTCAAGCCGGCCATGGCCAACCAGCCGAACGCCAGCCCATCCCTGGTGTCAAACAGGTGATTGCCGTTAGCAGTGGAAAAGGAGGGGTCGGCAAAAGCACAGTGGCGGTCAATCTTGCTTGCTCACTAGCAAAACAGGGACTTCGTGTTGGCTTGCTCGATGCCGATATCTACGGGCCCAACGCCCCGATCATGTTTGGTGTTGCCGATCAAAGCCCTGAGGTCAGTGGCTCTGGTGAAGATCAGCGAATGATCCCACTGGAAAGCTGCGGGGTCGCCGTGGTCTCGATGGGGTTATTGATCGAAGAAAACCAACCCGTGATCTGGCGCGGACCAATGCTGAACGGGATTATTCGACAATTTCTCTACCAAGTGGACTGGACCGAGCGCGATGTCCTGATCGTGGATCTTCCTCCCGGAACTGGCGATGCCCAACTGTCCCTGGCCCAGGCCGTGCCGATGGCCGGAGTGGTGATCGTGACCACACCACAAAAGGTGGCTTTACAAGATGCCAGGCGTGGCTTGGCCATGTTCCTTCAGATGGGGGTTCCGGTTCTTGGCGTCGTCGAGAACATGAGTGCCTTCATCCCACCAGATCAGCCCGACAGGAGCTATGCCTTGTTTGGATCGGGAGGAGGGAAGACCTTGGCAGACGCCTTCGACGTTCCTCTCTTGGCCCAGATTCCGATGGAAATGTCAGTGCAGGAGGGCGGCGATCAAGGCCAGCCCATCAGCATCAGCCATCCCGACTCCGCCAGTGCTCAAGCCTTCAAAGAGTTGGCTGAGACAGTTGGCAACAGCCTTCAAGCGATCAGCTGAGCATGAAAATTGGCCCGATGAGTCGTGAACACAGCCTGTTCACCCTCAACCGGCGACGCAAAGGCTGGCAACTCAAGGAACCGGTGTTGTGGGGTGTCCCCCTCGCCATGGTGATGGTGGCGGGTCTCTTAATCGCAAGCACCCAGCGCCAAGCTGATTACGCCGATTGGTATCACCACTGGATCACGGCCGCTGTCGGCGTTGTGATCGCTCTCGTAACAGCAAGGCTGCCATTGCTGCGGCTAAAACCACTGCTGATTCCGATCTATGCCATCACTGTGATCAGCCTGGTCGCCGTTCGCCTGATCGGCACCACTGCTCTGGGCGCTCAACGCTGGATCAGCATCGGCGGGGTGCACGTGCAACCGTCGGAGTTCGCAAAATTGTCGGCCATTCTGTTGCTGGCTGCGGTACTCGATCGGCACCCTGTCGAAAGGCCCGTCGATCTGCTGCGTCCACTGGGGATCATCTCGATTCCTTGGTTGCTGGTGTTTATCCAGCCCGACCTCGGAACATCGCTCGTCTTTGGAGCGCTGCTGCTCACGATGCTCTATTGGTCTGGCATGCCGATTGAGTGGCTCGTGCTGCTGCTCTCACCCTTGGCTACGGCCTTGCTCGCTGGACTGTTCCCCTGGGGACTCGCTGCCTGGATCCCGTTAACCATGATCATTTCCTACCGATCGTTGCCATGGAAACGGGTGGCGCTTGCACTCGTGATGATCGTGCAATCTGCTGCGGCCCTCATCACCCCATGGATGTGGATGCACGGTTTACAGGACTATCAACGTGATCGCCTCGTGCTGTTTCTCGACCCAGCGAAAGATCCCCTGGGAGGCGGCTACCACCTGCTGCAAAGCACCGTTGGAATTGGCTCGGGAGGATTGTTCGGGATGGGGCTCCTACAAGGGCAACTCACGAAATTGCGCTTTATTCCTGAGCAGCACACAGACTTCATCTTCAGTGCTCTCGGAGAAGAGACTGGATTCTTAGGCACGATGTTGGTTGTTATCGGATTTGCACTCTTGATGGGTCGCCTGCTTCAGGTGGCTGGGCAAAGCCGTTCTGACTTCGAATCGCTCGTGGTGATTGGCGTCGCCACCATGCTGATGTTTCAAGTTGTCGTGAACATCTTCATGACCATTGGCCTGGGTCCTGTCACGGGTATTCCCCTTCCATTTATGAGTTACGGCCGAAGTGCAATGGTCGTGAATTTCATAGCTCTGGGGCTATGTCTTTCGGTATCGAGGCGCTCCAAACGGGCCCTAAACCGATGAGCCAGTGATGTTGCTCCAAACCATTCACCAACAGATGGCGCAGGGAGTGAGCTCGGGAGGCTCCGATGACTCGACGGCTCGGCGCATGTGGTGGGCTGCGTTGGAAACGCTTCAGGAAACGCTCCTACAGAACGAAGAAACACCAGCTGGAGTGTGGCTTGCGGCCCCCCTACCGGCCCTCTATGCACCCCAACTCCTGAACAGCCTGCAGGGGTGGGTCTGGGCACCTCAGGCACTCGGAGCGCTGACATCACCCAGCACAAGCCTCCTCCCTCCAGACCTCTTAAGAGCTCGCCAGAGCCAAGGAGGAGCAACCCAGTCGTTGAAAGCATCGACCTTCAGACGTCTACCGCTCCACGAAGACGACAGCCATGACCCGCTCTTGGTTGTCATCACGGCCAAAGTGCAAATCGCCCTAGCCCTTCATGGAGGCCCAAGCCAACGTCAGCTGCTCATGCGCAGTGAGCCTGAAACCCTTGGCAGCGTGCTTGGCCTCATTGAACAGAGGCTGAAACTGGATGCCCCCGATCAAGCCCTGGCTCTTCATCAAGCCCTCGAGGCGCTTGGCCCGCTGGAAAGCAGCAGTGCCCTGGGGCAAACGTTTTGGCCAAGCCTGGCCGTAAGACTTGCGAGCATGGCACCCACCGTGACGTTGCAGGCGTCGACATCAGCTCCCGCCCAGAGCCATCAGCAGCCACAAACGACGATTGAACAGGGATTGGCGGCGAGCAAGGCCGATGAAGAGTTGTCCTTGCTTGAGGCAATCGCCCATGAAGTGCGCACACCTCTCTCAACGATTCGCACCCTGATCCGATCTTTGCTCCGGCGCAATGACTTGCCCAAGACCGCCATCAAGCGCCTTGAAATGATCGACACCGAATGCAGCGAACAAATTGACCGGTTCGGCCTGATCTTTCAGGCGGCAGAACTACAGCGCCAGCCAGAAAGTCCCTCTGTTCTGGCTCAGACTGATCTAGGCAGCATGATCGGCCTGTTGACGCCCTCCTGGGAACAGCAGCTCCAGCGGCGGGGCATTGAACTGAGCCTTGCAATCGCCAGCAATCTTCCATCCGTTCTTAGCGATCCAAGTCGCCTGGAACCAATGCTGGGAGGCTTGGTGGATCGCTGCAGTCGAGGTCTTCCCAGCGGAAGCCAGCTCGTTCTCACCCTTCAACCCGCGGGAGCTCGTCTCAAGTTGCAACTTCACGGCCAAAATCCTGCAGAACGTGGAGAGGGGCTCGCCAGTCCAGAACCAATCGCCCAGCTTGGTCCCGTGCTGAGCTGGAATCCAGACACGGGAAGTTTGCAGCTCAGTCAGACCGCGACGCGGCGCTTACTCGCCCGACTGGGTGGCCGGCTCACCCAGCGACGGGATCGGGGTTTAACCGTGTTTTTCCCTTTGGCCCCGCATTGTTGACGGGTGTGAAGATTCCAGGCCAGAACGGCGATCAGGCCCGATACCCAATGCTAATTTTCTGGACATCACGGCATGCCGAATTTCGAGGTCAGCTATGACAGCATCCGCCTTAACCGGTCAGCTTCCCCAGTACATCGGCAGCACCGGCGGCCTGCTCAACTCCGCGGAAACTGAAGAGAAGTACGCGATCACCTGGTCCAGCACGAGCGAGCAAGCCTTCGAGCTCCCCACAGGTGGAGCCGCCATGATGTCTTCTGGCGAAAACATCATGTATTTCGCACGTAAGGAACAGTGCTTGGCTTTGGGCACCCAACTCCGCACCAAATTCAAGCCTCGGATCGAAGACTTCAAGATCTATCGGATCTTCCCTGGTGGCGACACCGAGTTCCTGCATCCAGCGGATGGCGTCTTCCCCGAGAAAGTCAACGAGGGACGTCCGATTGTTGGACACAACCCAAGAAGTATCGGAGCGAACGGCAATCCTGCCAATATCAAGTTCAGCGGTCGCAACACCTACGACTCCTGACCAACGTTCGGCCATGATGCCCAGCGGTCGGCTGCAACAATCTCCTCATGCTCAGCCCCGACCGCTCCGCCTTTTTTGAAGCAGCTCGCTGCGGTGCAACGTTTATCCCCGTAGCCCATAGCTGGCCCGCTGATCTAGAAACCCCTCTCACCACCTGGTTGAAGGTCGGTGAGGGCCACCCGCCTGGGGTCTTACTCGAATCCGTCGAAGGTGGCGAGAACCTTGGACGCTGGAGTGTGATTGCCTGTGATCCTTTGTGGACGCTCTCAGCCAGAGGGGACGTTCTGACGCGCCGCTGGAGAGATGGCTACGAAGAGAGCTTTCAAGGCAATCCGCTCGAGGTTCTTCGTGAATGCACGAATGCCTATAAGCCCGTCTCTCTCCCAGGGCTTCCACCCCTAGGGCAGTTGTATGGGATGTGGGGATATGAGCTCATCCGTTGGATCGAACCCAGCGTTCCCGTCCATCAAGCCGACGAAAACGCCCCACCTGACGGCGTTTGGATGTTGATGGACAGCATCTTGATCATCGATCAAGTGAAGCGTCTGATCACTGCAGTCGCTTACGGGGATTTGAGCAGCACCAGGGCCGCGGCCAAGACCGCAGATCAAGCCTGGGATGGTGCCATGGGTCGCATCCAGATGCTTGAGAACCGCATGGCTTCGCCTCTGCCGCAGGTCCGTCCTCTGGGCTGGAAACCTGCGGCAAGGCCCACACCAGAAACTGAAAGCAATCGATCTCCTGAGAACTATCAACAAGCCGTTGCCACGGCCCAAGAACACATCGCCGCAGGAGATGCCTTCCAGCTCGTCATCAGCCAACGACTGGAAACACGCGTCTCTCATCCCCCCTTAGAGGTCTACCGAAGCTTGAGGATGGTCAATCCATCTCCCTACATGGCCTTCTTTGATTTCGGAGATTGGTACCTGATTGGTTCAAGCCCTGAAGTCATGGTCAAAGCAGAACCAGACCAGGGAGGTATTCGTGCCAGCCTGAGACCCATCGCCGGCACACGCCCTCGCGGGCGCAATGAGTTAGAAGATCGAAATTTTGAAGTCGATCTGCTTGCTGATCCCAAAGAACGGGCTGAGCACGTGATGTTGGTTGACCTTGGCCGCAATGACTTAGGCAGGGTTTGCACTGCGGGCACGGTGGATGTCAAGGAGCTGATGGTGATCGAGCGCTACTCCCATGTCATGCACATCGTGAGCCAAGTTGAAGGACGATTGGCCCAAGGTCGAGACATCTGGGATTTACTGATGGCCTCGTTCCCGGCAGGAACAGTGAGCGGCGCTCCAAAAATCAGGGCCATGCAGCTCATTCATCAGCTCGAACCCGATGCTCGAGGGCCTTACTCTGGCGTCTACGGTTCTGTAGATCTAGCCGGCGCTCTCAACACGGCTATTACCATTCGAACGATGGTGGTCCGTCCTCACCCTGAAGGGGGATGGAAGATTCAAGTCCAGGCCGGCGCTGGCGTCGTAGCCGATTCCGACCCCGCGTCTGAGTATCAAGAAACCCTGAACAAGGCCCGCGCCATGCTCACAGCTCTCGCTTGCCTTGAGGATTCAGGGACATGATCCAAAAGCTCAGACTCAAAGGGTTTGAAGTGGAGCTGTTCACCGGTCGGAGAACCGGTGAAAATGTTGGTGTAGCAGAGCTGGTCAAGCAGGATCTGACTGAATTTTGCGTTGAACCCGATCACCGCAATCTGGAATACATCACAGAGCCTGAATCCGATTACGGAAAACTCAAAGAGGCCCTTCTGGCCCCGCGCCGGCGCCTACGGACATGGCTTGAAGAACGAGATCTCACCTTGCTCCCAGGCAGCACTCTCACGTTGGGAGATGCCACGCGATTTGAACGATCCAATCCAAATGACCCTTATCACGACCTCATCGAAGCCACCTACGGCACCACTGTCGTCACGGCCAGCATTCATATCAACCTTGGGATCAGTGAACCGGCCGATTTATTTGCAGCTCTTCGGCTTGTGCGTTGTGAAGCCGCCCTTCTGCTGGCTCTGAGCGCCAGTTCACCCTTTCTCAACGGCCAGATCACTGGCGTCCATTCGCAACGTTGGCTGCAATTCCCCCTCACTCCCAAACACGTTCCCCTGTTTCGCGATCTAGAGCATTTCGTGGAATGGACTGACACTCAACTGATGGAAGGGCGCATGCACAATGTGCGCCATCTCTGGACATCAGTCCGTCCCAATGGTCCAAAACGGCCCTTTGACCTCAATCGGCTCGAGCTACGAATCTGCGATTTAGTCACCAATCCAGATCTGCTGCTGGCGATAACAGCCCTGATGGAACTGCGAGTGCTGATGTTGCTGCGGAAGCCCGATCAACTCGACCCCTTCAAGGCAAGTGACCTGAGCGCGGATCAGCTCATGGTGCTCAGTGATAACAACGACACCGCTGCGGCTAGGCATAGCCTCGATGCGCAGTTGCTGGATTGGCGTGATGGTCGCCAACGTTTATGTCGCGACTGGCTGAGGGACCTGATCAATGCCGTGATGCCCGTAGCGCATGAGCTTGAAATGGCGTCCTGCCTGCTCCCTCTCGAATCCGTTCTTGCGGAAGGGAATCAAGCCATGCGTTGGCTCAAAGGGATCGAGAGCGGACGCAGCCTTGAAGAGGAATTCCGCACTGGAATTCTTGCGATGGAACAGGAAGAACAGCTGATCGACAGATCCCTGGCTGATGCTTTGGGATGATCATGACTCCATCTGATAGCGGTTTCCCATCGATGCCTTCGTCCTCAGCCCTGATTCCTGAGAGCACACAGCCCAGGGCTGATGGCAATGAAGCCGGCGATGGACAGCTCCTGCAACAACGCCTTGCTCTTGTTGAAGACCTTTGGCAAACCGTTCTG
Organism: Synechococcus sp. MU1655; assembly: GCF_023630655.1. Taxonomy (NCBI): domain Bacteria; kingdom Bacillati; phylum Cyanobacteriota; class Cyanophyceae; order Synechococcales; family Synechococcaceae; genus Synechococcus; species Synechococcus sp. MU1655. Next base: position 9,984 of record NZ_JAKUHK010000004.1, read on the forward strand.
CGCAGCGAATGTCCACCGGAGCAGGCCGAGAGACTCCTGCTCATGAAGCAGCTCAGTGATCCGGTCCTTCCTGGCGAGCATCCCGCTGGAACCGATGCACTGATTGATCTCATCAAGGAGATGGATCTTGCCGAGGCCATCGCTGCAGCAAGAGCATTCTCGTTGTATTTCCAGCTTGTCAACATCCTGGAACAACGCATCGAAGAGGACACGTATCTCGAGAGTATTAATCGATCACAGGACCAAGCAGAGCAAGTGGATCCATTTGCTCCGCCACTAGCGACCCAGACCGAACCGGCAACGTTTAGAGAATTATTTGAGCGCCTGAGACGTCTCAACGTTCCCCCAGCACAGCTGGAGTCTTTGCTCCAAGAACTTGATATCCGTTTGGTCTTCACGGCACACCCCACGGAGATCGTGCGACATACCGTGCGCCATAAACAGCGGCGCGTTGCCAGTCTCCTGCAGCAACTTGAGACGCAGCCAATGACACCCTCAGGGGCTACTGACAGCGTGCGACTACAGCTTGAAGAAGAGATCCGACTTTGGTGGAGAACCGATGAGCTCCATCAGTTCAAGCCATCAGTTCTGGATGAAGTGGACTACGCCCTCCATTATTTCCAGCAGGTTCTGTTCAATGCCATGCCGCAGCTGCGGCGCAGGATCGTCGCTTCCCTTGCTGCGAGCTATCCAGACGTCAAGGTTCCCTCTTCATCGTTTTGCACATTTGGATCATGGGTGGGATCCGACAGGGATGGGAACCCGTCAGTCACCACTGAGATCACCTGGCGTACAGCCTGTTATCAGCGCCAATTAATGCTCGACCGGTACGTCAGTGCCGTTCAACACCTTCGCAATCAACTCAGCATTTCCATGCAATGGAGCCAGGTGAGTGCTCCACTGCTCGAATCGTTGGAAATGGACCGCCTGCGCTTCCCAGATGTCTACGAGGAGCGCGCGACCCGATACCGGCTTGAGCCCTATCGCCTCAAGCTCAGCTTTGTGCTTGAGCGCCTACGTCTCACCCAGTTGCGCAACCAGCAACTAGCAGATGCGGGCTGGCGAACCCCTCCTGAAGGATTGCCGTCCTGTGCACCAGGCAACGCACCAGGTGATGCGCTCCACTACGGCTCGATCGCTGAGTTCCGCAGCGAACTTGAACTAATCCGAACCAGTTTGGTCAACACTGATCTGAGCTGTGAACCTCTCGACACCCTGCTCACCCAGGTGCACATCTTCGGGTTTTCACTCGCAGGTCTCGACATCCGCCAAGAAAGCACGCGACACAGTGATGCACTTGACGAACTAAGCCGCTACATCAATCCAGATCGAGCCTACGGAGAGATGGACGAGGCCGAGCGTGTGGCCTGGTTGATGGAGGAATTGCAAACGCGGCGCCCTTTGATTCCTCCCGCTGTGAGCTGGTCTGCGGCCACAGCGGAAACGGTAGACGTGTTCCGGATGCTGCACCGTTTGCAGGATGAATTCGGCAGCCGTATTTGCGGGACCTACGTGATCTCGATGAGTCACAGCGTCTCGGATCTACTCGAGGTGCTTCTACTCGCAAAAGAAGCGGGATTGGTGGATCCTTCGGCTCGCCATGCCGACCTCCTTGTCGTCCCACTATTCGAGACCGTGGAGGACCTCCAAAGGGCGCCTGAGGTGATGGAGCAACTGTTCGAGACCCCGCTCTATCGAGATTTACTGCCTCAGGTCGGCACCCAGGGGCTACTGCTGCAAGAGCTCATGCTCGGGTACTCCGATAGCAATAAGGATTCAGGATTTCTCTCCAGCAACTGGGAGATCCATCAAGCCCAAATTGCCTTGCAAGATTTGGCTTCTCGTCAGGGCATTGCCCTGCGTCTCTTTCACGGGCGTGGTGGCTCTGTCGGACGTGGTGGTGGTCCGGCCTATCAAGCGATCTTGGCTCAGCCCAGTGGCACCCTGCAGGGACGCATCAAAATTACGGAGCAAGGCGAAGTTCTGGCCTCGAAGTACAGCTTGCCTGAGCTGGCTTTGTACAACCTGGAAACAGTGACCACCGCAGTTGTCCAAAACAGCCTGGTGACCAACCAACTCGATGCGACACCCAGCTGGAATGAATTGATGTCCCGGGTCGCCAAGAGCTCACGCCGCCATTACCGAGCCTTGGTGCACGACAACCCTGATCTTGTGGCCTTTTTCCAACAGGTCACTCCCATCGAAGAAATCAGCAAACTGCAGATTTCCAGTCGCCCCGCACGAAGGAAAACAGGTACTCGAGACCTCTCCAGCCTAAGGGCCATTCCCTGGGTGTTCGGCTGGACTCAGAGCCGCTTTTTACTCCCCAGCTGGTTTGGGGTTGGTTCGGCTCTCAGTGAAGAGCTGGAGGCGGATCCAGACCAACTCACGTTGTTGCGCATCTTGCATCAGCGCTGGCCTTTCTTCCGCATGCTGATCTCCAAAGTGGAGATGACCCTCTCCAAAGTGGATCTCGACCTGGCGCGTCATTACGTGACCAGTTTGGGCAGTGCTGAACACCACGAGGCATTTGAGAAGATTTACGCGACGGTGGCTGAGGAATACGCCCGAACCAAGGGGCTTGTCTTGGCCATCACAGGCCAGGAGAGACTCCTAGATGCCGATCCCGCCCTGCAGCTCTCGGTTGATCTCCGCAATCGCACGATCGTTCCGCTTGGTTTTCTTCAAGTCGCTCTATTGCGGCGACTGAGAGATCAAAACCGGCAACCACCCATGAGTGAATCGCCCAGCAGCGATGTAGATGGACGCACTTACAGCCGTAGCGAGCTTCTGCGCGGTGCACTTCTAACGATTAACGGAATCGCTGCTGGCATGCGCAATACAGGCTGAGTGTCACCGCTTCCATTCCGACAGCAGGCCGCGGCACCACGACTGCCTGCCCATTACCGGCTACAGACCGCCCCCGATCCCAGCGGTGAGGCGATTAATGCTCTGCTGATCTCCTGCGGTGAGCCCGCCCATCCCCTGGAGCGTTGGTCCTTGGCTCTCAGTCGCAGCCTCTGGCAGCTCAGCATCATCGACGAGCGCGATCAAGCTCTTGTTGGTTTTATTCGAGCGACAAGCGACCTGGCACTGAATGCCAATCTCTGGAACCTCGCCGCCTGTCCTGGTGACGATCAGGACTTGCTATTGAACGCCTTGCTGCATCACTCGCTTGCACGCTTGAAAAAAGAATTACCAGGGTGCAGCATTTCAATCTCCGCACCCGCAATTGCGCTTCAGGGATTAAAAAAACAAGGTTTTATTCTTGACCCTGGCGGGATTCGAGCCATGGGCTTGAGGCTCCGATGAAGACTGGAGCCTGATCTTTGACGAGCATGGAGGGACTCGAACCCCCGACCCTCAGAACCGGAATCTGATGCTCTATCCAACTGAGCTACATGCCCCTGCGGCTGCCGCAACAGCTGCCGGTATTGATCGGCAAAACCAGCCGATCCAAGTACCTTAGCGACACGACGCATTAGGACCAATTCGGCTTCTCCAGCTTCAAATGCAGGGCTTTCGCAACCACAGCAACCTGCAGCTGGAGATTGAAGCACCACGCCTTCTCGTGATCGGTAGCAACGGTGTGGGCAAGTCAAACCTGCTGGAATCGGTGGAGCTCCTCGGAAGCCTGCGCTCACATCGCTCCAGCCAGGATGGGGACCTTATCCACTGGGACGCCAGCCGTGCACTGTTGAAGGCAACGTGCGCAGACCAGCAGATCCTTGAGCTTGAACTGCGTCGCCGAGGCGGACGCCAAGCCAAGCGCAATGGGAAACCACTCCAACGACAACTGGACTTAATTGGTCCCCTGAGATGCGTGGGTTTTAGCGCTCTCGACCTGCATCTCGTGAGAGGCGAACCAGCCCTGCGCCGCCAGTGGCTCGATCGTGTCGTCCTTCAACTGGAGCCTGTTTACGCCGATCTCATCAGTCGCTACGGGCGCTTGCTGAGACAACGCGCACAATTCTGGCGTCGGGGAGGTCTGTCCTCCGGGATGGAACCTCAGGCGCTCCTCGAAAGCTTTGATACCCAAATGGCTTTGGTGAGCACACGCATTCATCGCAGACGTCTCAGAGCCCTTGCACGATTAGAGCCCTTAGCAGCGGTGTGGCAAGACAGGTTGAGCGAGGGACGTGAACATCTCCAGCTTTGTTACACCCCAGGCAGTGCACTGATCGGAGAAGAGCAAGAGGAAGCCTGGCGACTTGCGATTGAGCAACAGCTCAGAGAACAGCGCAGCGAAGAAGAGCGTTTAGGGAGCTGCCGGGTTGGTCCTCATCGCGATGAAATCGAAATGCGGATTAATGGAACAGCCGCAAGACGCTTCGGCTCAGCTGGCCAACAACGCACCCTGGTCCTGGCCTTAAAAATGGCGGAATTACAACTGGTCGATGAACTCTGCGGCGAGCCGCCCCTTCTTCTGCTCGATGATGTCTTGGCTGAACTAGATCCCACCCGGCAACTGGCCCTCTTAGAGGCCGTTGGAGAAAACCATCAATGCCTAGTCAGTGCAACGCATCTCGACGCATTTGAGGGTGGCTGGCTTGAGCAGTCGCAGATTCTCAATGCCGACAACTTGAGATCACAGTCCGAGGCGCGGTAGGGTCGCGGGCCATTTGCATCAAGCATCTTGATGGAGCAGTCCTTGTCCAGCCTGCACCCCAACCCGGGATGGGCGACTACAGAGCGCACGACAAACATCAGCTCCGTTGCTGCGAACAGCTGCGCGACCGAAAGCGGTGCAACCGACACCAGTGCAACCGACATGGTTGGCAAACACTGTATTCTCGAGCTCTATGACTGCGATCCCTCAAAGCTCGACGACGAAACTTTTCTGAGAGACACCATCACGACAGCAGCCCAACGTGCTGGTGCAACTCTGCTCAACCTGATCACACACCGCTTCGAACCCCAAGGGGTCACGGGTCTTGCTCTTCTGGCTGAATCCCACATCTCGATCCACACCTGGCCTGAAAACGGATATGCAGCCGTGGATGTTTTCACCTGTGGAGATCACACGATGCCGGAGAAAGCCTGTGAAGTGCTGTCCGAAGAACTATCGGCTGGTCGTCATGCACTGCGCAGCTTCCTACGGGAAACACCGGCCGCGCTAGGAACTACCGAGCGAATGCCGGCCATCCCGATCGCTGCCTAAGCGCCTGACCTGAGTTCAGAGGTGGTTGTAAGAAGCCCCCTCTGCGGCGGCAAGATTGCTCGTAATCGGATGTTTTTGGAAATGTTGAATGGCTTGACTAATGTCTTCCAGCAGCAGGTCTGCCATATCGCGAGTGAAATCTCGCTTCACCAAAATCCTCTGGAATGCGGTTGATTCAAGTTCGCCCGTGAAGGGATAGGCAGGCACCTGCCATCCCCGCATTCGCAAGCGATCAGCGAAGTCATACAAGTTGAATCCATGCTTCGGATTGTCATCCAGAGTCCAAACCACAGTGGGAATTCCCTGGTCTGGGGCACCGTCATGAATGATTTTGAAAAGATCCATCTCCTTTAATTGTCCCGCGAAATACTGCGCATTGGCATGACTGGCCATGTGCAGCATTCGATAGCCCTCTCGACCTAAACGCACAAATTCGTGATATTGAGCAATCACCTGACCAGCGGGTCTTGAAAAATTGATCTGGAATGTCGGCATGTCCCCACCCAGATACGTCACATGAAAGACAAGCTCTTCAGGCAGATCTTCCTTGCTGCGCCAGAGAACCCAGCCAACACCAAGGGGCGCCAACCCAAACTTATGACCTGAAGCATTAATAGATTTCACGCGTTCCAAGCGAAAATCCCACAGGGGGAGATCCGGTGCGCAGAACGGAGCCAAAAAACCACCACTTGCCGCATCCACGTGAATCGGTACATCAAGACCCGTACGTGCCTGAAGATCGTCCAACGCCTTGCTAATCGACTCAATGTCCTCATAGAGGCCGTGATAGGTCACACCAAGCGTGGGTACAACAAAAATCGTGTTCTCATCCACAGCCTCAAGAACGCGCTCAGGGCTGATGCACAGTTCACCAGCAAGCATCTCTAATTCACGCATTTCAATATCCCAATAACGCGCAAACTTCTTCCAGCAGATCTGCACACTTCCACACACCATATTGGGCTTATCTGTTGGCAAGCCTGCAGCCTCGCGACGTTTGCGCCAACGCCATTTGGCGGCCATCCCGCCAAGCATGGCTGCTTCACTGCTGCCAATCGTGGAGCATCCAACTGCGGCGCCAGGCGCATTCCACAAGTCGGCCATCATCGAGACGCAACGACTCTCAAGCTCAGCCGTCTGAGGATATTCATCTTTATCGATCAGATTCTTGTCCACCCCAATGGTCATCAACTCCATCGCACTTTGCGCTTGATAGGTCTGACAAAACGTGGCTAAGTTCTGCTTACTATTGCCATCAAGAAGCAACTCCTCTTTCAAAAGTTGGACTGTGGAATTCCCTTCGCGCCCTGCTCCAGGAAAATGATGCTTTGGCAGAGGGGTGAGCATGGCATCAACCATCGCCTGCTCCTCACTGTCACGGAGATGATGACGGGATTGATGCAGTGCCACAAAACAGTATTCGTCTTGATAAAAACTATTCAGAGTGAGCAACCAGCGCCACAGTCGTAACGAAGTGAACGACTGATCGATCGACTACACGCGATTGAGCTTGCCGCTCACCAGGCCCTCCACATCCACACTCACCGAGGTGAAACCAAAACTGAGAAGGGTTTTCACCAGCTCTTGCCGCAGCGAGGGCTGCAAAAGATCGGTCATTCGCTCCTCTGGAACCTCCACCCGAGCGGCCAGTCCTTGGCTACGCACCCGAACCTGATCGAATCCCTGCTGAATCAACCAGGCCTCTGCCTGTCCAACCCGCTGTAGACGTTCACGACTGATTGATTCTCCGTAGGGGAAGCGGGAGGCAAGGCAAGGCTGCGCAGGCTTATCCCACCAAGGGAAACCCAGCGCCCAAGACAAACGGCGAACGGTCGCCTTCGTGATGCCAAGTTCAGCTAGAGGAGAGCGAACACCAGCTTCCTTCGCTGCCGCAATCCCAGGGCGATGATCTCCAAGATCATCCTGATTAACCCCATCAAGCACAAGGGCGCCATTGGCTTCAGCAGCAATCGGAGCGAGATGGCGATGCAGCTCTCGCTTGCAGGCATAGCAACGATCCTGAGGATTACTGGAGTAATCAGGATCCTCAAGCTCAAGGGTAGACACCTCCTGATGTCGCATCCCAAGCCAGGCCGCCTGCTGGCGCGCTTCCAAGAGGAGATGGGGCGCTAGGGAGGGCGAAACGCCCGTAATCGCTAAGGCCTGCTCACCAAGCTGTTCATGAGCAATCGCTGCGACGAGGCTGCTGTCGACACCTCCCGAATAGGCCACACACACGTGCTGCTGAGACGCCAAGGAATCACGCAAACGCTCCAAGACGTCATGTTCCAGCTCTGACAAAGATTCGAGCTGTCGGAACATCACGTTGGTCACTGCCTTCGCTTCAAATCTCTGTATGCTCCCAGCGTAAGAAGACTCATCCTTTTGCTGCCAATGGATGCAGTCTCATCCGGTACATCACAAACCAACCGTGCACGCAGCAACCGCGGCGTAGGAATCGTCACCGCTGCAGACAGCCGCGAGCGCAGCCTTGGTCAGCTTCATGTTTATGACGGAGAGGGCAAGGGCAAAAGCCAAGCAGCCCTAGGTGTTGTACTGCGCACCATCGGGCTTGGGATCTGCGAGCAAAGACGCACCCGAGTTCTGTTGCTTCGATTCCTCAAAGGTCCGGGACGGGCGTACGACGAAGATGCCGCGATCGAAGCGCTGCAGCAGGGTTTCCCCCACTTGATTGATCAGGTTCGAACAGGAAGGGGAGACTATTTCAGTGTGGATGAGGTGAAACGCTTCGACCGACAGGAAGCTCAACGGGGCTGGGATATCGCCAAAGGAGCCATTGCGAGTGCTTTGTATTCCGTTGTCGTTCTCGATGAACTCAATCCAGTGCTGGATCTCGGCTTACTAGAAACCGAAGACGTGATCCGGTCACTGAAGAGCCGCCCTGAAGGCATGGAAATCATCGTCACCGGGCGAGGAGCTCCACGCCCATTAGTGGAGATCGCAGATCTTCATTCTGAGATGCGCGCTCACCGACGCCCGGAGGTCGATAACAACGCCGCGCTGTCGTTTCTAACGCCAGGCGGCATCGAGATTTACACCGGTGAAGGGAAAGGGAAATCCACCAGTGCCCTCGGAAAAGCTCTTCAAGCGATCGGCAGAGGAATTAGCCAAGACAAGAGCCATCGCGTTCTGATCCTCCAATGGCTCAAAGGAGGCAGTGGGTACACCGAAGACGCAGCGATCGCAGCCTTGCGTGAAAGTTATCCCCACTTGGTCGATCACCTTCGCTCAGGACGTGATGCCATCGTGTGGCGTGGACAGCAACAACCCATCGACTACGTGGAAGCAGAGCGAGCCTGGGAAATTGCGCGAGCTGCAATCGCGAGTGGCCTCTACAAAACCGTAATCCTCGATGAGTTGAATCCCACCGTGGATCTCGAACTTCTTCCGGTGGAGCCCATCGTTCAGGCCTTGCTCCGTAAGCCAACAGAGACGGAGGTGATCATTACCGGCCGGTGCAAACATCAACCAGCCTATTTCGACCTTGCGAGCGTCCATTCAGAGATGGTGTGCCACAAGCACTACGCCGAGCAGGGCGTTGATCTCAAGCGCGGTGTGGATTATTAGCGATTTTCGAGGGTTAGAATTAAGAAGACACAAAGAGAATGGCCTCGGCCTGATAGACAAGAAGGCTAAACATTGATCCAAGCGGGAAAAGTCAAGGGCGCAAGTATGCAGCGATAGTCAAAGCCCTCATGAAGGAGAGTGTCACTTGAACTTATCCATATATAGATAGGGGAGACTCAGGAGGGGGGTATGTGACTCAAAAAATTACTGTATTCAGGTGCACCGAAAAATTGCCAAGGAAGAAATACCATAGAGCAGATTAATATCGATGCAAGAGTTATCATAGGGAAAAGATTTTTCTTGAGTCTGCCCATAAGCAGAAAAGGCAAAAAGATACATAGTATCAAAACCAAATACGTAATAATTGCGGCGCCATCCACCGGAGCCTGAGAAGAGGTATGATAAGAATGACCGCTCAGATGAATAACCAAGCAAACCCATCTATACAACGCAGCCGAACACAAAACAACAAAGGCAGAATATGCATTGTCAACATGCGAGACAAAGTCTCCAGACATGGCACTTCTAATCGAGGCAATCAAAAGTCCCACAATAATCAGGGGCAAGGCTCCATAAGTTGCTTGATTTAAAGGCGTCCGTAAAACATAAATCGAACTCAAAACTCCTGAAATGGCCATAACTGGAAGAGCGGCAAATGCAACGAATGAACCCACACGTCGATGCCACAAAACCAATGCTTTAGTCCTATTTTTTCGCAACATTAACATCCATTGGAACATAATAAGACAGGCCAAAACAGATGCGCTGATGGCATGAACAGCTACGACGTCTTCAGTATTCAACGCGATTCCGAATGGATAAACCATCCGAGAAGGGACAAAATAATCATTGACGCCCCAGAGATTCGTGAAATACCATTGCTTGAATGACGGGAAAAAAACTACGTTGGAATATCCAATAATTCCAACAAAAGCAAGCAAGACTGGTCCAATAGCAGAACTCTCATCACTAACAGATTTGCCCATAGACATTAAGATTAGAGGCATGGTTACAAAGCCTCCTAAACCCCAAAGGTGCCATAAGCTATGAGAAGGAGTCACCCAAATCATCCAAAAAACAACAGCCACCAAACTGATGTAGGCAATCAATGCAGAGCGCCAACTCAACAAAGGGAGAGCAAGAGGTATTTTTTTCATAAACCAAACGAAGGAATCAACAGCAGATTGAGAACAGCAAATGCAATCTAATGATATCGTAGGGATTAGACAAGAAAGTGCAGCAAGAAGAATCGGCCATTTCGCTTCGTCACTTACCACACTAGGCATAGCCTTATTTTGACTATCGAGTTCTTTGAAGGCATGCCCAGTGATGAAGTGATTGCGGACGTTATCAATCCCTAAGGCAGGCCAAGCAAGGGATTCAGGAATGGACACAGCGTTGATAGAGCCAGTGCAAACTAGTTTTTCTTAAGATGTTTCTATTGGCACGGAAAAGCTTGCAGCCTTCATTGATTATCGATTGAATCCAAGGATCTTCAAGGTCCACCTTGCCTTTCTCATCCAAATCCATCAATCTGTTGCAGATGGATATTCTCACCAGCATTGATGATCTTCCTTCTAAGTCCGCACCAAAACAATTTTCTGACCGGCGTTTTTCAATGATCTGCTGAAGGGCATTCACCAATTCAGCCCACTTGAAGACATATAAGTTCCGCCGCTGGTAAGTCGCCAGCTCTTTGATCATCGGGATTTCATCTATCACTGCACGAATGAATCAATGCCTCCTCTTCCGAAGAAGAAACAGCCTCTCCTAATATTTTGAGCCGCATCCACTATGGCTTAGCTATGACCAGAAAGCAGGCGAAAACAATCAGCCCTAGATATTGCTAAACTTTATTTAAGCCTTACAGATCAGATACTGCGGCAAAGTTTTATGCGATTCCAAATGCTACAGTGCTCATTCTAATTAACACATAGGTTTGCCTACATTCAACACGCGCATCAAAGGCTACGAGCCAGCTTCAATGGACAGGACTTGCAATGCAGAACAATCGTGAAAAAACTAAACCTCTGGAGCAGACTTAGATTGTGACAACCATGAGGCTTTTTATTATTGTTATTGCAATATTGAAACTCTTGATGATCACGAGATGCCGGCCTCTTGAGCCTGGAGCGTCAGTCCAAGATCATCCATCATCAATGCACCGCCTTAAATAGGGTGACCGGCGGATCACAGATTTAATTACATTTAATGCTCTTTCAAAGGAATAAGCACCAATATCAAGCGCGGTGTTGACTACTAATCGTTGGGCTCAGTAGCGCGGAACGGAGGGGTCAATCTGCTCTGACCAGGCATCAATCCCACCTTGCACGTTGATTGCATCAATGCCGTGGGTTGCGAGAAGTTCCACGGCCTTGGCCGAACGTCCTCCAAGTTTGCAGTGCACATAAACCGTTTTGCTCGCTGCGATGGCCTTGATTCGCTCGATCACCTCCTCACTCTCCAGAGTGGCCAAGGGGATCAATTCAGAGCCAGCAATCACAGCAACCTCTGCTTCTGCTGGATTTCGGACATCGATCAAAGCCAAAGCATGGTCCTGATCAAGCAGTGCCTTGAGCTCCACCACAGAAATACTTGTCATCACCTTTGAATTCCCCCCGGAGATCGAGCGTCCGGCCGTGCAGAACGCTTCGTAGTCAATCAGCTTTTCGATTGGGGCGCGACTGGGCCTTCGTTTCAACGTGAGCTCTCGAAAACGCATCGACAAGCCATCCACTAACAGCAACCGACCATCCAGAGGAGTTCCAATCCCAGCAATCAGCTTGATGACCTCAGCGGCCTGAATCAGGCCAATCAAGCCAGGCATCACGCCCATCACTCCACCGTCAGCGCAGGAGGGCACAAGTCCTTGCGGCGGCGGCTCTGGCACCAGGTCTCGATAATCCGGTGACTGACTCCCGAGATTGAACACACTCACCTGTCCTTCAAAGCGCTGGACTGAGCCATAAACAAATGGTCGCTTGGTCAAGACACAGGCGTCGTTAATCAAATACCGACTGGCGAAATTATCCGTTCCATCAACCACCACGTCATACGCAGCAAAGAGCTCAAGTGCATTGTTCGCGGACAAGCGAACGCAATGGTCCTCTACCCGACACAAAGGATTGAGGTCTTCAATTCGAGAGCGCGCTGATGACGTTTTGGTCTGCCCCACCGTTCCAGTGCCATGGATCACCTGACGTTGCAGGTTGGAGGGCTCAACAATGTCGTCATCCACAACCCCAATGCGACCAACCCCAGCGGCCGCCAAATAAAGAAGAAGTGGAGACCCAAGCCCACCTGCACCAATACACAACACGGAGGCAGCTTTTAAACGCTGCTGTCCCTCAACGCCCACCTCTGGGAGCGTGATGTGGCGGGCATATCTGGTCTTTTCCTCTCCACTGAGCTGAGGAGTACCCCCCGCTTCCGTCATGGCGAATCCCCAGTTCTCCTGGGAAGGACTTCAGAGGAGTCTCCCCCATGACCTGAATCGACAGTGGATGCACCTCGGCGAGAGCGCAACGGGGAGCCTCCACCTCCAGCCACCAAGCCGCTACCTCATGGTTATTTCCCATGATCAGCATCAGTCCAGAACTCACAGCCCAGAGACGATCTCTGCGACTGGGAACAAGGGAAGCGGTTGGATGGGAATGGGCACTGCCAAGTACTTTGAATGAGCGCGAGCGGGCCCACCGTTGCGCAGCAATTTGCTCGCGAGGATCCAGCTCAAAACGATCATGGTTTTGCTGCTCCACCATGTTTCGGCAAGGCCAGATCAACTGCACGCGCCATTCGTCTGAAGCTGAATCGGGAGCGTCATGGCGTTGCCCGAGCAACAAGGCACAGCCTTCAGCAGGTGCTTGCGCCAGAAGATCATGACGGAGAACCATCAGACATTCCGCACCAATGAGCAACTGGGATGGCGCTTGTGAAGAAAGACCGATACTCTCAGCCAAAATCTGCCTTAGGCATTAGTTACATGAGCGAGGAGTCCACCACCCCGACGAGTGATTCAACTTGGACCGCTGACACCAGCGAACCATCCACCAGCGCAGAGACCGCTAACTTTTCTGAGCGCTACAGCGAGATTCTCGGGAAAGTCAACGAGACCCTAGACAAGGTGGACTGGAGCAAAGCCGGTCGTATCGGCAAAGTCGTTGGAATTTTTGCAGCGGTCATCGTTGCTCAAATTCTGATTAAGGGCATTCTCGACACCATCAATCTTCTTCCTGTCGTACCAGGACTGCTTGAGCTGCTCGGCGTTGTAGTGGTTGGCCAATGGAGCTGGAAAAATCTGACCACAAGTGAAAAGAGAACCGCATTAGTCAATCGCGTTCAGACCATGCGTAGTGAATACCTCGGCTAAAGCCTGCTTCATTTCCTCTCTCAGTCACAACACCATTGACCTCATGGCATTCAGCGAACCAACCACCAGCGCAGAGACCACTAACTTCTCTGAGTTCTACAGCGAGATTCTCGGGAAAGTCAACGAGACCTTAGGCAAGATGGACTGGAGCAAAGCCAGTCTTATCGGCAAAGTTGTTGGAATTTTTGCAGCGGTCATCGTTGCCCAAATTCTGATTAAGGGCATTCTCGACACCATTAATCTTCTTCCTATCGTGCCAGGACTACTTGAGCTGCTCGGCGTTGTCGTGGTTGGCCAATGGAGCTGGGAAAATCTGACCACAAGTGAAAAGAGAACCGCATTAATGAATCGCGTTCAAACCATGCGCAGTGAATACCTCGGCTGAAGCCTGATTCATTGTCTCTCTGAGTCACAACAACAATGACCTCATG
>NZ_JAKUHK010000005.1:0-23378 GCF_023630655.1 Synechococcus sp. MU1655
GATGAACTCGTCAGTCCATTCCTGCATGGCGAAATGATTCAAGTAATGCATAGTTTCACAGATACCCTTCAGACTTGAGACAAATTTGTCATCATCATTCAAAGCGAGGCTATGGAGAACAGCAGCGTTTGATGGTCTCAGCTAATCCAGTAACTTAATTCGTCTTGGGGGAATTCTTCAGGCAAAAGGTGGGTGCCTGATTGTCATCTTGGTGCGCCGTTAAGTGTGGAACGAGCTGAAGAGACGAATCCGACTGCTTTGAGCTGTGATTAGGTCAGTCAATGTATTGATACACATCTTGCTAAGTGGTTCTAGATTTGGAAATGCATATGTCTTTGAATGGACAATATTAAGCTTCTTGGTTATGTTTAATGTATTCTGATTGTGTGCAAGTGGATTGAATGCAAGATTGAAGATTCATCCCTAATCCTCTTCTTCCGCTTCTGGTGTCTCTGCTGCCCATGCTCGCTCGAGTGCATTCACGTTTGCACTCCTTTCGGGTGTCTCAATGATCACGTTGACGTTGCGTTTGGCAAGAATCAAGCGCACGAGAGAAACCAAAAACCAATACGCGGTCGCAAACAGCACACTGAAGTAGACGAAACGCATTCTCTCTCCATCAATATGGGCTTGATGCTAATTGCACTGGGTGGAGCCTTGCGGCCTTGACCAACGTCCTGGTGACGAGTTTGATGGAACACTTTGTGATGGCCGCGATGCAGGACGATGCTCTTAAAGCGTTGATCTCTGATTTGGGAGAGGGAATCGTGATTGATCCAGAGCTGTTGGAGGGCTGCTCGGTGGCCGCCCATGATCTTGACGATATGGATACTGTTCAAGCTGCTGAGGTGGCAGCACACGTGTTTTTCACATTGTTTGAAGCCAAGGTATCGGAGCAGTCGGGAGAGAGTGCAGAGCCTGAAGAAGGGGAGTGGTCTGGCTTCGTGAATGGGTTTCGCTTTGTCATTGAACGCGATGGAGATGGTGACCTTGTGGTCAATTTCAGTGAAGACTCATCGGCAAGTCGTTGATGACAGCTCAAATATCAAGGTCGTTGCATGCGTATTGAGAAAGTTGAGCAGGTTGCTGCCTTGATCATTACGGCTGGTCTTGTGCTTGGAAATTTTGTGATGTTCACTCCCTGGAGAAATGACCAGGATCCTCGCAACCGCCAAGTTCCTTCCCCTCAGTCGCAGCCAGTCCGACCTTGATCCCCATGGGCGTTTGGCCTTGACCCTTGAGAGGTTCTAGGCGTTGTGATCACGCGTAAGACCCTTTATGCTCTGACCCCACGGGCATTCAATTTTGGGAGATTACACAGTCGCTATTCTTGCGACCATTGGCCTCGTGATTGTTTTGACAATCCCTGTGGTCTGGCAGTTTTTACAACCTAACGATGATGATTTTGGCGATATTAGTAAAAAGCCAAGGCAGTAATGATGTTGATCCTCGGTTGATGTTGATAGCATTAGATTGCAAGGCTAAAGCTTAGGCTATTACGTGTATTTTATTGCCTTGTGTATTTTTAGGGTTTAGTCTCTGCAGTCGTTCGATATCCTCTCCTCTGGGGTTAGATACTCTTTGATGATTGGAGATTCTTCACCTGCTTCGAGGGCTTTTATATCTCGTTCGATATTTTCGATGAACAGCTTGTTGCCATTGGCTTTGGCGATGTTCAGTACTTTTTTTAATCCCTCAAGGAGTTGCTCGTGGTCATTCATGGATTCTTGCGGAGATTGCTGACGGGTGTTGATCGGTTGGCATCAGAACCACCGCTATCACAGGCTTCAACCTTGGATGGTTTTGCTGATTTGGCAATGAGCTATTACACCGATGCCAGTAGGTAGTGATTGACACAAACTATAGGAAGTCAGATCGGAGGCGCTTCGAAAGACGACACTCCACCTGAGTCTTCAGTCAAGGCATCTGACGTTATGTCCCTGTCAACAGGCACATAACTGGTATCAACGGGTGAGTCTGGCGGTCGTTTCCACTAGGCGTGCTGCCTGCCTGCATCTTCGAAATTTGGAGAATCTTCATGACCAAAGCTGCGATTTCCGGTTCTCAGACTCAGTCTTTACTGATGTCCGTTGGTGCTGCCTCTGAATGTCGTTCGCGAAATGACCGTCAGACCTATTTTTCAATCACCAGGAGCCTGGTCCAAGCGCAGTTCAAGTTGGATGATCGGGAGTTATCTCGACGACTCTGGCAGGAGGTTGCAGACCGTGATCTTGACGTCAGTCGGATCATCAATCTGATGTATGGATGCTGGTTCCATCAAGATGAGGAGGAAATGATTGAAGTTGATGATCGCCATCTTTCGTTATTCGTTGACTAGCTTGATGGTGTGAACAATCTCCGCGATTCAAGTCGTTTCTGGTGATACTCATCTCCTTGTCTTCCCCATCAAGTCTCCTTTGACGCGTTAGCGTGATATGAATTCTTAATGCATGATGGCTTCACAGCATGCCGCTTTGTTGTCACCGCTTAGAAGCTTTCTGATTAAGATCGCGATCTATTGGTTTGCAGAGTTAGTGATTTGTCAAATTGACGGATCAAGACTTATCTGTCAATTGATTGGGAAGGGATTTCTGCCTTGTCTCGTTAGCTTTGCGATCATGGATTTCATTGTTGTGCCATGGTTACGCAAAGCCTTGAAGCGTAGGCGACACAGGCTTGGTCCAATCGATGATTGATGAAAGAAGACGTTGGAATGCTTTCGAGGTCAATGTAAGTCTTTCTCTTGCTCACAACTGCTCTTTGACGATTCTATGTATATAGCCTTCAATAATTGGTCTTTGTCAATCATGCGAATAGCGTGACTGTTTTCTATTCTTCTAAGCCCACTTATGGTGATGATGAGATTGTGTGGCTGCATAGCGCCGTCCAGCGATATGGGCTTCGCTCACGGACCGGAAGTTACCAACGTGATCGTAATGAACCCCATTGGTCGTTGCGGAAACTGAATAGAGACTGGATGTAACCTTCTGCACGCACCAATGCATGAAACAGGACGGTGCATTGTCGAGAGAATTCATGTCCAACGCATCTTTGAATGTGTTGAAAGTAAGATACTATTTCAATAGGGGCACCTTTCCTTCATGAAAATCAATTCGGCTTAATTTTTTCTTTAGTATTGGGTCTTGTTGGTGTTGTCGCTCTTCGGCCTGTCACTGACTTGCCTTTTTATCATTTTTCCATGGCGTGCTCGCCTGGCGTAATAAGGTTTTCCCCTATGGCTCTTGATCAACTCAGGGCATTTCTCGTCAAGATGCAAGACGATGAGGCCTTGAAATCCACGGTTCTTTCGGCTTCGACAGCTGACGATGTGGCGAAAATTGCTGCCAATTTAGGTTATGAGTTTTCCGGAGATGAGTTGCTACGACAATCGGGAAAAAAAGTTGGACGCGTTACAGTCTCTAAGCAAGAAACGCCTGGTGAATACAACTAATTCGCAATTGATAGTTGGTCTATAGGCTTTATGTATCGACTGTCTTTGGCTTTGGATGATTCTTGAGTGCAACAAGAGGCAGGCTTTTATTGAATTCTTCGCCTATTCTATTGATTCTCCGTCAATACTAATCTCGAATTCAATTCCGAAACGATGTGCTGTGGCTCTAAAGCGTTTGGCTAGTTCTATGAATAGTTTTTTGACCAATTCGTCGTCAAATTCGTAAATTTCTAAATTTGCAGTCTTTGCCATTGCTTGGAGATCCTCAATCAGCTTTTCTACTCTTGTTGAAAAGACTTTTCCAAACCGAGCTCTTTTTTCTGTAGACGAATTGAAATCAGGGATATCTGTCATGGTTTGTTCTCCATACTCATTGGTGATCTAGAGCTAGTTTTGCGTGTTTTTTGTGGAACGTGTGCTCATTGACTCTCCATTCGCTCTTCAAGCATCTCTCCTGAAACTCTGAGTGGGTACGATTGTAAATAAAGTTGATTTAGGCTGTCAAGCTTCAACTTAATTGTTTCACCACTTCTCTCTTCTTATTGGAGTTATGAGTGCTTAGAGGCTGCTTTCTATTCTCTGTTCGATGATATGTTTTCTAATGTGTTTGCTCATTCCAGTCTGATAGAAAGTGAGACTTGGGTCGACGGGAATGATTCTTGTTGACTGATGCGTCGCTATTTTGAGTCTGTTGAGGTTTCCATATGCTTGATAAGATCAATACATTTGCAGCTGTAGGCCCACTCATTGTCGTACCAGGCAACGAGTTTCATGAATCGATCATTCAGAGCCATTCCCGCACCGGCATCAAAGACAGATGTTGCACTGTCGCCGAGCAGGTCATTGGAGACAACTTGGTCGTTGGTGTAGCCGAGAATTCCTTTTAATTCCCCTTCTGCAGCTTCTCTCATTGCAGCTTTTACCTCCTCGTAACTGGTTGACCTTTCCAGATTGACTGTGAGATCAACCACTGAGACGTCAGGAGTTGGCACTCTGAATGCCATCCCTGTGAGTTTTCCGTTTAATTCAGGAATTACCCGCCCAACAGCTTTTGCAGCTCCTGTTGAGCTTGGAATAATACTTTGCCCGGCGCCTCGTCCTCCTCTCCAGTCTTTAAGTGATGGACTATCGACAGGCTTTTGAGTTGCTGTTGTTGCGTGGACTGTTGTCATTAATCCACTTACGATGCCAAAATTATCGTTGACTACTTTTGCAAGTGGTGCAAGGCAGTTTGTCGTGCAGCTTGCATTCGATACGATTTCCTGGCCTTGGTAATCTTTATGGTTCACACCCATCACAAACATGGGAGTTTCGTCTTTTGAGGGTGCACTCATCACCACTCGTTTTGCTCCAGCCTCGATATGTGCTCTCGCCTTGTCATCTGTCAGGAAAAAGCCAGTGCTCTCAAGCACGTAATCAGCACCGATTTCACCCCATTTCAGTTCCTTGGGGTCTCGTTCAGCAGTGATACGGATTAATTTCCCATTAACAATCAGATTTTTATCTTCGACTCTCACATCACCTTGGAATTGTCTGTGTGTTGAATCGTATCGAAGTAGATAGGCGAGGTAATCAACGTCGATTAAATCGTTTACTGCTACCACTTCAACATCGTCCCTAGACACAGCCTGGCGAAAAGCCAAGCGGCCAATACGGCCAAACCCATTGATACCAATACGAATGGTCATGGGTGGGAATCCTAAAAACTAGTTATAGTGCTTTTGCATGCTTCTGCATCTCCGTATTGGAAGATGCTCACATGTGATTGAGTATTATCACTCAGCATCATTGTTTTGGCTCAATGGATGTTGCTCCTAGCTGTTGCATGGCTTGTTTGATGTTACGAGTACTTCATCTCCTAGATTGACAGTCTTGATGAGTTGATTGATATCTCTGTTGTTCATATTGATGCATCCACCTGTTATGCGTTGACCGATGCGTGTTTCGTCATTAGTTCCATGAATCGCAAAGCTATACCAGCGGTAAGTTCCATCATATTCGTTAAAATTAAATGGTTGAGGTGATGAGGGCACTGGTGTGAGGCTGATATAGCCAGATCCATACTCACCTGTTTCTCCATCACCTTTAAAGTCTATTGAATTCATGTTGTTGAATAAATTTTTAGCCAGATAGCCTTTCGTTCTCCCTGATTTTTTGATCAGTCCTTCATCCATTTCGAATCTATCTTTGCTCATAATTGCATTGACTTTAAATGTTCCGAGTGGTGTAATGCCTTCCTCAAAGGTGCTACCTATACAGCCAACTCCATTTTTTCCATAGCCCACCTCGAATACCATCTCTTTGCCATCGCTTTTGGCTTTGCCTTTGCTTTGTTGTGGGAACACTTGATTGAGCTCGATTTCGATGGAGCCCTCGGCTTGTGATGAGACTTTTGTTGTTTGCTGTTGGTGCATGCATCCTGAAAGCATGAGTGCTGATGTTGTGACCATCAGCATCTGTGCTAAGCGCATGATCTTTTTTGATGATTTTCCTCATCATGGCGAGGTTTGTTTCCTCCGCCTGCAAAGATGAGCATGTTCTGAATGTTTTGGATTTGAAGCTTCTGATTGCGGCAGCTTTTTTGCTCGGTCTGTTGGCCCTCACCCAGTCTCTTGTTCGCCGTGGAATGTCGAGTGGTGATGACTAGAGGCACTGTTTGCACATCGTCTATTTGAAGCCTTTTTACGAAATTGTTTCAAATGATGCAATTGGCCTGATGATGAGTCATCTTCATTTTTAACAATGGCTTCTTACCTTTTCGCGGTTGCTTCTCCTGAAACCTTCAGTTGGTCGCCCAAGGTGGGTCTCTTAATGGTGGTATGTAACATTATTGCTATCTTTCTTGGTGCAAAAATCTTTCAGGCTGGGGAAGGAACTCAACTTCCTAATCCTAAATTCTTTGGTGGTTTGGGTTTAGAGGCTTTACTCGCTACCACCAGTCTTGGTCATGTCATTGGCTTTGGAGTCATTCTCGGGGTTGGTGCTATAGGTTTGCTTTAGTTCGTTACTTTTTGATCTTTATTGGATCAGATGCATAGTCCAGAAGACGGTTTCCATTGATGATGTCCTCCATTGATGAGTTCTTCTGGTTTAGTTTTTTCTCTGGTCCATTTTTTAATAAAATATTATATTGATCATTAGTGCTCTCTAGAGCCTTTTTTTTGATATTTTTTTACCATTCCAGCAATAATTGCCAGTGCAAACACCCCTAGAGAAGCGATAATTAGCATTGATTTGCCACCGCTAAAGACCCCAGCTCCTAGAGCCACGATTGGTAGGTCACTTAGGGTGACGCTGACAATAAGTGCTGTAGTAAATACCTTCCACTTTGTTCCGCTAAGACCAGCTGCATAGCTCACAAAATCAAACAAACCAGTCATCAATAGTCCCGTTAAGAAAAAGGGATTTCCTTCGAGTTGGGATTGATTAAAGTTCTGAATTCGTTGGCTTGCTTTTGTCCCTACCAGTTTTTTGACTGGTTCCTGCCCGTACCGTTTTGCAACAAGAAATGCGATCTGGCAAAACACTAAATCAGTTATATAGATGGTGATGAGGCCTGTTTCAAATCCTAGGAGTGCCCCGGCAAGCAGCGAATATACCGAACTCGGTAAGGCTGGAAGGAGAATGCTGATTCCCCTAAGTGCCACGATTCCAAGTGGTGCCCATACACCCATGCTCTCAACCTGAGCGCGCAGGGGTTCCAGGGCATGGGTGTGTGCGAGATGGAGAAGAACAATGACAAGGGCAACAACAGTGCTGATCCCAATGATTTTGCGTAGTCGCTGCACGTAATACTGATTGAATTTGTTCGTTCTTCACCTTTGCATTGTTCTCTCGCTGTTGTCAATTTTCCGCTTGATGTGGAATAAGTTGATGCAGTTTCTTGTGGGTGTTTGCTTTTTTGTTTGTGATTTTTAAGTGATGACTGCTTTTTATATGATTGCGATCCGCTTGTTTAGCGCCTGATGCATGCGTCCTGGGACCTCCTGACACCGGGGTACGTTCCTGTTGTTCGTTCTCAGCCATGTCATCTCCAATCCGATGTTTGTCCGTGCTTTGACATGTCGCTCGCTCTGATCCACAGCTTTTCTTTGGGATTGCTTTGATTTTGATTGCTTTTTCAGCGTTACCTTTCCGGCAACTGCGCTGTCCCTATGGATTCGACTGATCTCGAAGTGGTCAATGTTCTGGTCTTCCAGCAGCTTCTGGAATCTGTCGAAAGCGAATCTTGGGCGGAGGCCGCCATGGCTCTTTACAAGCTGTATGACATCGAGGCAGGTCAGGATTTTCTCGATCTTGATGAGGTTGAGGACCAACAACTCTTGGCAGCCTGAGCATTGGCCCGTGCTGTCCAGCTTGACCCCTCTCAGGTCGGTTGAGTTTGAGCTTGTTTCAGTAAGGGCTTGAACGCTGTCTCTCGCGTGAAGAAGGCAGCCGTCACAAACGTGCAAAGTCCACTGAGGCCCACCCAGATCCCTAAATAAATTGGATTGCCGCTGGCCCAAGCAACCAGCACAGCGGCAATCAATGGTGTTGTTCCACCAAACCAACCCTCAGCAAGGTTGTAAGCCAAGGCTGTCCCCGTACAGCGCACTTCCGCTGGCATCAGTTCCACGTTGGCTGGGCCTTTGCCACCATCCACGAGGGCAATCGCCAGCGTGAATCCCAGTTCTCCTCGAACGATCAATTGCGGGTCTTGGCTGTGAATCAGTTGCAGGAATGGAATCGCTCCAACACAGAGCAGGGCTGCACCACTCATTAATAACGCTCTCCTGCCGATCCGGTCTGAGAGCCAGGCTGTGATTGGGTATAGCAGCAGCAACACAGCCATCACGTCCGTATTCAGGCTCAAAGCCACGCTGTCTGCTATGCCATCCACCACTTCGACGTAGGTCACTAAGTAGACATAGACCGCATAAAAACCAACGCTGCTGGCAATGTTTAGCGCTAAGACTCTGAGGAAGGATCGTCGGTGAACTCCCAACGTTGATGTCAGCGGGGTCTTTGTTGTTGCGGATGCATCGTCTTCCCCGACGCCCTGGCGAATAATGACTCCTGTTAGGGCAACTAAAGAGCCCAGGGCAAAGGCCACCCGCCAACCCCAAGCATCGAGTTGTGGTTGTGTGAGGGTTCTCGTGAGCAGATCACCAAAGGCCGAACCCATCAACATTCCCAAGACTGATCCCCAGAGCCCCCAAATGCTGTAGAAGCCCCGTTGCCGATCTGGAGCTGCCTCAGCAAGAAAAATAATC
This sequence comes from Synechococcus sp. MU1655, assembly GCF_023630655.1. Lineage (NCBI taxonomy): Bacteria > Bacillati > Cyanobacteriota > Cyanophyceae > Synechococcales > Synechococcaceae > Synechococcus > Synechococcus sp. MU1655. The sequence goes on from NZ_JAKUHK010000005.1 coordinate 8,704, forward strand.
GAGGTTGTGTACTCACCTCCTGCTGAAATTCCCTGAAGCAGGCGTAAAAGCACCACTGCAATCGGCGCAGCAATGCCGATCTGGGCATGGGTGGGTAAAAAAGCCATCGCCACGGTTGGGATCGCCATTGCCATCACCGACAGGCTTAGGGCTCGTCGTCGTCCGACCAAGTCGCCGATGCGTCCATACACAACCCCACCAAGTGGACGGACGATGAATCCGGCAGCAAAGGCCCCGAAGGCTCCAATCAATGACGCCGTTGGGTTGTTTGATGGAAAGAATTGTTGGCCAATCACCGTAGCGAAGTAGCCATAGAGGGCAAAGTCGTACCACTCCATCACGTTTCCGATCAGGCCGGCGATTAAGACCCTCGCTCTCGACGGCGGTCTCGATCCATTCCCGTGTTGTGTCTGCATCAACTCAGCTGCCCCGAATCTCCACATTGGACGATCGAGCAAGTTTGAACTCCCTTTGCTAAGAGAGGTCAAAACTCCCTCACGCTGATGTGTCTCCTGGCTGCTCTGGGTCTATTCGTTCCCAGGTTGATACTGATTCTGCTGTGGTTTGTGAATGCGCCCTTTGTTCTCGGCCCTTTCAGTGACTTACCTCTTCCGGATTTTGTTGCACCCTTGATTGGTTTGGTGATGTTCCCCACCACCACCTTGGGGTACTGCTGGGCGAGTGCTTCCTATGGCGGAATCAGTTCATTTAGTGGACTCTTAATAGTAGGGATTGGTTTGTTAATTGATTTTGGTTTGATTGGCGGTGGGCGAGGAATTGCCCGTCGTTAATCACGAATCTGCAAGCTGATTAGGGCAAGGCCACTCCTTCAATACAAAGGGTGCTTGCTTTGGGCTGCCATGCCTTAATCAATGCGGCGTTAGCTTCGCACTGATCTCTTGAAACTTGGGGAACTTTTTCTAAGGCTGCAGTGGTGCGATGGGCTCCATAGGTGGCCCAGGTGATGATCAGCCAAGTGATCGGTTCCATGTTTGATTAAACGATGTTCTTCCAGCTTGACGTCTAAGGTTGCCCAGTTGTGGATATCCCATCCTTGTTGGCCCTACACGGGGATCTCGTCTTCGATCAGCCAGCCTTGCAGAATCAGTTCTGATTTTTTGCTGTCGACGTCTAACGCTGGCACGTCAACTAACAAAAACACTCCGTTTCGGATGCAATAAAGCCTTCTCAGTCCAATCACTTGAGCGACCCCAGCCTCTTTGTCCCCATGGTGATGAGAGCGCTTCAGATCTGCAGTAGCGTCTGAGACGAAGAACTGTGCGCTCAATTGGATCAGCTGTCGCTGATGTCATGCAATCTGTCGATCAACAGGTCAACATCGGTTGGATTTCCACCATCCTCAGCCCAGGCTTCGGGATGAATTCGGTCTTGAATTTGTTGATTCAGTCGCGTTGCGTTGCGCAGGTTGAGCAGGGTTTGGTTGCTGGCTGTTTGTGTTGTGGCTGCCTGTGTTGAGGTTGCTTGCTTCTCTCCGATCAAGTGGCATGCGATGCGCCTTCTGCTTCCGAGTTGGCGATGCTCCCAGAGATACACCGCTTGCCAGGTGCCCAGTAGCAAGCGACTGTTGTGAACGCTGAGCGTCATGGTCTGACTGGTGAGTGCCGTTCTGATGTGAGCAGGCATGTCGTCATCCCCTTCATCGTCATGGAGATAACGTCGCCGCTGGCCTTGGGCGTCCGCTGGTCCTTTCCCGTCCTGTGGGACGACAGCCTCCATCCACGCGGCTAAATCCTTGAGAACGCGTGGATCTGCGTTTTCGTTGATCGTCATGCTGCAGCTGGTGTGCTGGAGGCACAGGGAGAGAAGTCCTGTTGTGATCCCACTTCTTGCCACAAAGTCATTGACCAGAGGCGTAATGTTTGAAAAACCTTGCCCTTGCGTCTGAACCGCGATTTCCTCTAGGGCCTGAACAGTTCCAGCCAGTACTTTCAAGAGTCGCCTACGCCTGTTAACTGTTTAGCAGTAAAGAACAGAGAGGGAAAGCTGATTTTGGGAATCAGCGCGAAGAGAAGGAGCCACTACCCTTCTAAGATTCACATGCATGTTGGACTAACATTGGAAAGTTATTCAAGTTGAGTATTCGTATTAGCTAACTTGCTCAAACCGAAGTCTGTGATCTAATAAAAGAGGCAAAGATGTGTCAATCTTTTGTGCCGGCCTTTGGTGCTTCCATCTCGATGATGTGAGATGTGTTTTTTAACCACTTTGAACGCTTTGAATGGAGACCTGTGAAGGCGAGTCGGTGGTTTTGATGCCTCATGATCAAAACGATCAGTTTTTTGATCCTTATTCCATTCTTGATCTTTGTGTTTGACCACTTTGAACGCTTTGAATGGAGACCTGCGAAGACGGGTCGGCGGTTTTGATGCGTCATGATCAAAACGATCAGTTTTTTGATCCTTATTCCATTCTTGATCTTTGTGTTTAACCACTTTGAATCCTTTGAATGGAGACCTATGAAGACGAGTTGGCAGTCTTGATGCGATCGGTTCAAAAAGCCGAAGCCTTTTGGTCCGACTCCTCGTACGAACCTTGTGCTTCATGTCGTTGGACCCGCTGAAATCAAAGCGATGTCTCGCATGCTTAAGTCCGGTGACACGCGCAGTTTTATCAGCCAAGGCAAAACTGTGAGCTCTTAGCTTCTGATGAACTGTTCGCTCACATCTGGCTGGCACGGACCCGTGGAAGGTCACGAGTACCTTGCTCTGAACCGAATTCTGTGGGCCAGCAATCAACAGGCTGAGTGTTCCTAGCGACGCCCACCAACTCCTGCCAATGGAGATTGCAAATACATGACGAAGACTCAAGGGGCCAGGACTCGAGAAAGCACAGTGGAGCGCGTATGGGGCGCAAACGATCCCATCTCAACGCGTCCCACCGACTTGTCAAATGAGCCCATATGTTCAAGCTCATGAGCCCATTTTTTTTAGGGCAAAGGCCCTACGGTCTCCTTAATTCCTCAGAAAGTGCTTAGGTGATTCTCAGAAAGCCAAACTGATGGGGAAGATGGACTCTATCCATGAATTTCAAACGTATTTCAATTGCCGCCATCCCAGCCATTGGACTGGGTCTGATGCCTGCGGCAGCTTTTGCCCAAGTCACACAAGACACAACGTTTACTGGCTCTGTTCCTGGTAACTGCTCTTACACAACTGCTGCTCAAGACAGTGTCGCACTGTCGTATGATTCAGCTTCCAGCGGCACATTGTCAGGAGAATCTAACAATATTGGCATTCAGTGTAACTTTGCCAATACAAATGTTCAATTGGGTGCAGTTGAAGCAGCCGGGGCTAATCCAGCCACTACTACAAATTCAGCAAGGTTGTTGGATTCTGAAGGAGAAGAAATTGCGGTCAGCGGTGAAGGCCCTTCTGGCTCAGAGGCACTTAGTAATTCGGCTAATGCAACAGAAAACGTCACGATCGAATTGACGTCAACCGGTGCCTCTGCACCGGGAAGTTATTCATACACAGTCACACTCACAACGTTGGAATCTTGATTTGAACCATTGGGCTTGATTTAATTAACCCTTGGCTCTAAAAACAACGATTTAGTTGTCTCAAAGAGCCTTTGTAAAATGCAAAGGCTCTTTTTTGGACATATCTAGGCATCACGCCGACAAAGTTTGCTAGTCAAATTAAGATTGGTGCTTTAAATTTTGGTGACTATGCACCCTTCTTGAAGAAACCTTTTTGTGTCTTAAACCAGCTTTGATGGATCAAGCAGCGTTGACATATTGCTCGCAGGTCATATCCCCTAAAAAGGGATTGCTTGCCTTGACGATTATATTCTCGATGTTTGCTTTGGATGCAAAAGTTGGCTCTGCAGCCATACAATTACCAGCAACATTTTCAGGCACGGTTCCATTCTCATGCGAATTTTCAGGTGGTAGTGACAACGTGGAAATGTCATACACACGCAATAACGATCAACCTGGTGTCGGTGGAACTGGTCTTCTCATGGGTACATCCGAGCCGCTATCGATTGAATCCAATAAGGTTCCGCGGTTAGGGGTAACACTTAACTCTGTGCTGGTTCCTCGTACTGTGAGCTTTCGAGGCGTTTGGCTGCGTTCATTGGCAACCAATAGATATATTCAAAATGCCACATCAAGTTCTTTGGGCAATGATCCTATTGCTACGATTATTCCAAGCTCCAAGCTCATTGAAAACGATTATGTTGTGGGGCAGCAAAATGACGTCACGCTTACTGTTTCAGCAACGTTGAGAAATTCCTATCCTTACGAGGTGTATCAATTTGATGTTGTGTTAACTTGCTTGGATTCATGATAATGCATAAACCTTCTAAACGACTTAAGATATATAGGCAACAGCAAGCCATGATTATTTTGCCAATACGTGGAGATCCTCTCGCTATAAAATTCTTTTAAATTGTTTGCCAATCATGCTTTCAACTCTTTTTTTTGCCGCTGCATTAGGCTTGAATCCTAATAACAAAACGATAACCCCAAGCTTGGGAAGTCGTGTTGTTGTTCGCACTCAAGCGTTTTTAGTGAACTCAGAACCAGGAGAATATTCGGTTGAAGCATTTAAGAATACTGAGGGTAATGTTCCTGGTGAAAAAATTGAAGGTGTTCGCGTTAATCCTCCAAGACTATTCCTGCGTGACAGTCGAGCAAGGCGTGTTGTTCTCAGTATCCCCACATCCTCTCTCAATCCCGGTCCATTATGGATTTGTATCACCGAAAAAGATTCGCAAAACAAATCGCGTTCTGCTTCTGGTTCACAATTAACTGTTTTAACGCGCTCGTGTTATCAACGCATACTGCGCGCGCGCAGGTTGAATTTTCGCCTATAGACGAATTGCCTCTAGGAGATTTAACAGGTCTCACCTTCCAAAATCTACGTGGTGCTCGATTTGAGGTTGACCTTCCTGATGGGACTCGATGTTCCAGCGAGGATGGAACACCAGCGACTTTCAATATTTATGGTGGGTCTTCTGAACGTCAAGACGAAGTGATTCAAGATTCATTAATAGGGCAAAACTATGCAGGAGCAGGAGGTGGTTATGCGTTTGGAGCTGCAATTACCATTCCTCTGCATACGAGAAATTCGCGAAACTGCGATGAAGCCTATGAATTATCGATAGCTAATAAAAAAATAGAATTAGCGACGACCCTTCGTCAAGAAGGGCTTTTATCAGATGAAGATCTATCGTTGCTGCTCAAAGATATCAGAAAATTATTACTAAAAAAATAGATATTGTCTTCGACCTGAACACATCTTTTTGAATTGATTGGATGTCACTGTGGACTTGCTTGCATTGACAGGACTTTGTAACGTGCTGAACGATTTTCGCGTGAAATGCTCTGATCATTGAGCTCTATCCGCCAGCAAGCTTGTTCTTTATGCAGAATCTGCTAATGTATTAATGAGTCTGTTTTTTCCGTGCAACAGTTAAGCCCACTTTCTCTGAACATTAATAGTACGGTTGATTTCGCCTCTGTTTTGGACAGGCAATTGAAAGATGCTTGTGTTTTACCTTTGGAGAGAGGCTTTATTAAAGGTTTGGTTAAAGTCTTTCCGTTGCCGAATATTCGTCTTTGTTTGATTGAGAGTAATAAGGAAATCGCTATTTGTGCTAATCGTTCGCTCGGTAAATTAACTTTTACGATTGATCTTTCTTTCAGGCCGTCTTCTTCGTCGGTTGTTGCTCAGGGCGTCAGTCTTTCAAGGCCTGCAATATTTGGATTTAACTCCTCGTTGAAAGATCTTGATTTGCATATGAATTCTTACTCTCGTCTGTGTTCAATTGTTGTTCCGGTTAAATACCTTTCGTTTGTTTTGCGTCAGTACCGTTGCCTAGATTTGAGGGAATTTTTTGATCGCTATAATGTTTTTACGAGCGAGCTTGTTTCTTCGAGACTCGCTCCAATGCTTAAACAACTTTTTTCAGCTAGTTCCTCTCTGGGAGCTCCGTTCACGGCACAACATCTCGAAAATGAAATCATGTCAACTTTGATCGAGTGTTTTGTTGATAATCAAAGTAGAAAACTTGGCATCGTCATCGGTAGAAAAGAGCGACATGAGGCGGCTATGAAGGTTCTTTCTATGACAAGCAATTCCCCACGGATTGCCTTTGAAATTCAAGACTTATCGATGTTGCTTCATCAATCCAGGTCATCACTCTTTAATGGATGCAAAGAAAAATTTGGGATGTCTCCTGTGGAGGTCGTTAGATCTGTGCGTTTGCATCAGGTTAGACACGCCCTTCTGGATACAGAGTTTTGCATACAAAACAATCTTGATGGTGTGATTGATATTGCTAATTATTTTGGTTTTGCTGGTCGTTCCCATTTTACTCGATATTATAAACAGCAGTTTTTAGAGACTCCCCGTCAAACCCTTGTTGCTCGTCGTGATAGTGAGAAAAAATTTTAGACAACTGACCAGGGCTTTTATTAGCACTCTCTTTTCAAGTTTCTGTTTTGTACTCCCTGCAGAAGCTCAATCGCAGCAAGTCAATCCTTTCACTGGAGTGAGTCGTTTATGGTTTGAGTGGAACACAATTCCTAATACGCAGTGGGCGCCGCGTGTTATTGACAGTGACGCCAAGCCAGATAAAACGCTGCAAATTTTGAAATTTCAGCCAGTTATACCCTTCAAGCTTTCAGACGACTTGACTGTGGTCACACGCACTGTGATGCGCTTTATCAATAAGCCAAGTGCAGATCCACTTCTTGGATTCAATCCAGTTACTCAGCAGCCAGGTGTTATCGGCTTTGATGAAAGGAATAAAGCCGGTCTTGATTCCATCAATCCCAGCTTTTTCTTTGTTCCAAATACCGGTCAAAACTCAGCCATCGGCATTGGTCCCTCGTTTGCAGTTTCGATTGACAACAATGTTGGAAGCAATCAGCTCGGTGTCGGTCCTGCAGTCATGGCTTTTAAACGATTTGGACGGTGGACCACAGGTGTGCGTGCTAGACAAATATGGGGTGTTAGCAATCGCAGTACTAATGAGGACCTCAATAATCTTGTGGCGCAGCCAATCCTTCGCTATCAGTTCGATAAGGATTGGTATTTGCTCAGTTCGCCAATAATCACTGCAGATTTTAACTTGGATCAAGCCTGGACCTTGCCTATTGGTGGAGGCATAGGCCGGAGCATCAAGCTTTCTGGCAGTACTCAGGCCCTGATATCTTTGGAAGCCTACTATAACGCTATCAAAGCTGAGTTTGATGGTGGAGAAAGTCTTCTAGGTGATTGGACAATTCGTGCTCAAGTTCAAATTGCTATTCCTGATTTAACCTCTGCTTCTTCAGGAAAATAAATGCCTTTTGGCTTTTGTTGATTATTCACTTCTTTGCTTATTTGTTTTCCTGAGGGTTGCCCGAAAAGTACGTTTGCCAAATCTTCTGAGCTTGTATTTTCCTCGTGGCATCCATCCTGTTGTTTTGCGTAATGCTTTCATCCATCTAGCAACATAGTTGCGGTGAGCTTTCGCACTCAGGAACCAACCTGCAATGTATGAGGATCCAACTCCTAAAAGTAGGATACGCCCTATCCACATAACAGTGCTCCCTGAAGATATGAAGCCATAATGCCACTCGTCAATCTAAACTGTATTGGTATTTCGTGGAAGTTGTTACATAGTCAGAGGCTTCCCATTGAGTCTTTTGCGCAAACTGGCTTTTGGCCTGATCTCTCGTTGATTTTGCGTTGTATTTGCAACTGCTTCGGTTGCTTCTGCTGTAATGCAATTACTCAGAAGCTTGATCAGGATTGATCAGTCACGGTTGGTTTGGCGGTTTTTGGTAGTAATCCTGCACGTATTTTCTCGTCTCCGCCATGTCGGAGATAATCTTTTTCTTTGCTGATTTTTAATTCGAGCCTTTCGTAAGTGGGATGGGTTTCCCAACTTGTGGAGTTATCAATGAACATGTTTTTGGTATCTCTTCTGGGGCTGCCGTGGTTCCCTCGGCTTTTAAAATGTGACTAATGGCTCCACTAAATTCGACATCCCCACCTGTTGTGCTGGCCAAAATTGTTTGTGGTTGAAATCGATTGACTAGATCGGGCATCACCGTTGCTCCAGTGATGAATGCCCCTAGAAGCGGCAGGCCAAGGTCAACTGTTGGTGTGATCAGCGTATCAACTTTCCTGCTTTCGATTTCAGGATCGAGTACTCCATGAGGCTCCAGATAGAGTGAGCCAGTTGACCAAAAGAGTAGGTATCCATTCTCAATATTCGGCACGGCGGCCCCTGCTGTTGCTCGAATCTTTAGCCCTTTGAACTCTTTGCACTCTCCAGGTCGAAGCTGTGTGATGTTTTCAAAGCCCAGGCGTTTTGTGACGCGTCCTGCCGACTCTGATCCGACAACAGGTAGCGACTTCGGCAACTCTTTAAGGGTCTCTGGATGAGCATGATCCGGTAGCCCCTGGGTCAGCAGCAAGAGATCCAATTGACTTGGTATTGGGAATTGTTGGGGTAGGACTCCCTTTAAAAACCACGAGCCAGGCGGAAACACTAGAGATCCGCAAAGCCATGGATCAACCAAGACACGCAGTCCATCAATCTCTAGTAGCCAGCCATTGGCTCCGTAATAGGTTGCTTGAGACCTCATGACTGTTCCGTGGGTGGCGTCTGCAGCGATTCATCGAGGCCCAGATCGATCTCCCCGATCCAGGCCACCATGGCCAAAAGGGCAAGAACGGAACCGATCAGTGGAACCAAGCGGCGCGCTTTCATGAACGTTCTGTCATTGGCTGAACCGTAGAAGGGCGTTGGCTTATCCCGCGAGTTAGGAGAGAACGGCCAAGGCGATTCCGCTCACCGCCAGGAGAGATGCGAACACTCCACCGGCATGGGGATGATCGCCTTCCGGTGCTGCCAAGAACAACGCCATGACTGGTGCTGTGCTGAGCACTGTGATGCCGATACCGAGTGGTAGTTGCTTCAACACCACTTGCTGCAACACGATCCCCACATTGGTGCCGAGCACCGTGGCCAAGAGCACTCTTGGCCAGCGTCTTTGGCTCGGTTGAGGTTTGGGAAACAGCGTGCGGAGCCGCAGCCAAGGCAGCAAGAGCATTAGCCCTCCCAGCAGGCGCGTGGCTGCGCTTTGCCATGCCGTTAAATCCGTGCTGATTAAAATGCTGCGAGAGACGGCTGCTCCGCTGACGCCACACAACACGGCGAGTAGGGCAAACACAATCCCCTGCCATTGCACGTTGCGAGTGCGATCTCGCTCGCGCGTGCCGTCCGGTGGACTCTGACGCGCCACCACCAAAACCGAAACGGACACCATTGCGGCGCCTAGCCAAGCTTGTCCTTCAATGCGTTCGCCCATTACGACAAGGCCGCCGAGGGCTGCGATCAAGGGTGCAAGCGACTCAACCGTGAGTGTGCGTCTTGTGCCTAGACGACGGAGGGCTGCCAGATAAAAGCTGTCTCCTAAGGAGATGCCGAGTCCACCACTGATTAATAGCCAGAGCAGTGCTTGGCTCGCGTGTGTCCATGGCAGGAACAAGAGCACTGGAAGTAGCAAGGCACAGGCGATGAAGTTCTTGAGCCCATTGAGTTCGATGGCTGTCAGTGAGGTGGAGAGGCCACGCCAAAGGCTGCTGGCCAGCGTCCAACCCAGCGCTGCAAGCAACCCTGCGATCACGCCCATGACTGAATCACCAGTAGGGATCTGTGGCGAATTCCACGGAAAGGGATCCGGAGCTTGAAGACGGCACCGTGCTGATGCAGGCACGCACCGTTTGACCATTCACTTCGATTTCGCAGGCGCCACAACTGCCCCCGAGACAACCTGTGGGGATGTGAACTCCTGCCGCTTGAGCAGCCCCGAGCCAGTCATCGCCTTTGGAGCAATCGCTTTGGCTCCCATTGGGCCATTGGATTGTGATCGTCGACTGCTTGTTCTCCATAGTGGCGTTACAGGCAAAACGACACCCTTGGGCGGATGCAATAACCACTGCTTGAGTATTGAATTCAGCCTAACGAGCCTTCGAGATCCAAAGGGGTCAATCGTTTGAGCTGTTCAGAAGTGGCTCGAGATTGATGTGTTCCTCAAAGGCATCGGCGAGGCGATCAAGCAGTGCGTCTCGCTGCCGGCTGTGATGCGGTTGCTGTTCACTGAGCGGTGGCAATCCCTTGCGCTCTCTCAGCTGATTCAGCCAGCGTCGCCGCCAAGGGCCACTTTCAAACACTCCATGGAGATAGGTGCCTGCGACCAGTCCTCCATGCTCCGAGCAAGGCTTCACCCAACCCAGCTCATCATCACGGCATAGGGGTTTGCAGGTTTCAGGGCCTTTGTTGACGCTGGTGAGGCCATGATGCAGCTCAAATCCTTCGAGTTTGAGAGCGCTGCCTCCAGGCGGCCATCGGGCCACACTGCTGCGTTGCTGTAGAGCCTTGTCCGCAGAGAACACGGTGCGAAGCGGTAAAAGGCCTAGGCCTGCCTCACTGTTGTTGCCGGATGGGGCACCGCCTTCCAGGCCCTCGGGATCGCAAAGCTCCTCTCCCAGCATCTGCATGCCTCCGCAGATGCCAAACACGTGGCCACCGCCTTTGCGGTAGGCCTGGAGTGCTTCCCCAAGCCCACTGTTGTGGATCGCGGCAAGGTCGCGGAGGGTTTGCTTGCTGCCTGGGATCACCACGGCATCTGGTAAGCCAAGCTCCTCGCCCGGGGCGACCCAGCGCAACTGAACGGTGGGTTCGGCTTCCAGCGGATCGAGATCAGAGAAGTTGCTGAGGGACGGCAGCTTGAGTACGGCGATGTTGAGTTCGGCGCTGCGTTTGCGCCCGCGTCGTTCGAGGAGGTCGAGTGAATCTTCCGGGGGGAAAAGCTCATCCAGCCATGGCATCACTCCCAACACCGGGACGCCTGTATGGGCTTCAAGCCAGCGTTGACCCTCATCAAAGAGTTCACGCCGGCCGCGAAAACGATTAATCAATAGCCCTTTGATCAGAGGGCGTTCCACCGGGCGCAGCAAGTTCAATGTGCCCACGATTTGCGCGAACACGCCTCCCCTTTCAATGTCTGCGACGAGAACACAACGAGCCCGTAGATATTGGGCGAGGCGCAGGTTGGTGAGATCACGCCGCTGAAGATTCACCTCCACTGGGCTTCCAGCGCCTTCGAGCACAAGGCGACCGCCTGGATGGTTGCTCTGCAACACATCTAAGCCTTGACGAATCGCCGTCCAGCCCGGTTTGAACCAGTCGCGGTAATAGTGCTCAGCGCGAGCGGATCCCACACTTTGGCCGAGGTGGATCAGTTCACTGGTGGAGTCGCCCTGAGGTTTGAGCAACACAGGGTTCATCGCGCACTCAGGCTCCAAACCAGCAGCCCAGGCCTGAAGAGCTTGGGAATAGGCCATCTCGCCTCCGGCCTGATCCACCCATGCGTTGTTGCTCATGTTCTGCCCCTTAAAGGGCAGGGGTGTTTCACCTCTGCGGCGCAGCACTCTGCAGAGCGCAGCAGTCATTAACGATTTTCCGGCACCGCTTGAGGTGCCCAACACCATGAGGGCAGGCTGTGCGGTCATAGACGCGGCCGATGCCGGCGCAGCCAGTGATGCATCACTTGAAGAGCATCTGCAGTGGGGATTTCGCCATCCCAATCATCGAGCAGGTCTCGTCCCATCGGAGTGAGACGCACCCGCTCCGTGAGCCCTTGGCCATCCACTTCCCTGCGGAGAACGCCCACTTGAATGAGCCAGATCAGATCGTCTTCTGTGCTCGAGCGTGAGAGAGGCTTTCGGCTAATGGCCATCCAGTTTTGTTGGCTGCTGAGCTGCGTGCTGCTTCGGGCTTCCTGTTCTAGTTCGTCATAGAACGCTCGGCGAAACGGCAGACAGCGCATGGCCTGACGTGCCCGTTTCAAGGCCCGTACCGATACCAGGGTGATGGATGAGGTCACGACCTTGCCGCTTCGTGACTCATTCTCCTCCCGCTTCACTCCGAGCGTGGCTGGGACCAGCATCAAACTGATGGAGGTTGCTGGTTTGTTGTGTTGCTGTTGGCATCTGCGTCTCCAGCCAGGCGCCGTCTGTTGGAGCAAGCTCAGATTCCCCATCAGGTGATGGTGAGCGGTGTGGATGAAGATCAGATTCACCATCCTGATCCCGCTCAGTTAGTGCAGTTATTGGCTGAGGCCAAGGCATCAGCCGTGAAACTGAAAGTTGAGCAGAGCGCGGCGCTCAACGCATCGATCAAGGCCGTTCTCGGTTGTGACTCGGTGCTCGCGTTTGAGGGCGAGGTGTTTGGTAAGCCTGTGGATGCGGCAGAGGCCGTCGCGCGCTGGCAACGGATGCGCGGGAAGTGGGCTGAGTTGCATACCGGACACTGTTTAACGCCTCCATCCTTTGAACTGACAAGAGACGGCCGAGTTCCTGAGATGCAGTGCACATGTGTCACCACCCGTGTGCTGTTTGCGAATCTCACGGATGCGGAAGTGGAGGCTTACGTGGCTTCAGGGGAGCCTTTGCAGTGTGCTGGTGGCTTCGCCCTCGAAGGACGTGGTGGCTGCTGTGTGGAGCAACTGGCTGGCTGTTATTCCAATGTGATTGGCCTAAGTCTTCCCCTGTTGCGACGTTGGTTAGTGCTTCATTGATTCCGTTGTCATTTCCCTCTTGCAGTAGCTAAATCAGAGAGAGCTCTTGCGTTGTCCGGACTATGACTCGTCAGCTTTGCAGCTGTTTTTCAGTGTTGATTCTCACGGCCGGAGTAGCGCCTGCGTTTGCCTTTGAACCCCTTCAAAAATCCTTTAATGCAACGCCTCAAGACGCATCCAGTGAGCTCAGTGTTGAGGATATGAAGTTCTCCTCAGACGATCTGAGGGAGGCGGAATCTTTAACAGTGACCCCTGCAGCTCCTGGAGAAAAGGGTCGCGCACCAAAAGGGTATTCCCTATTGGACGTTGGTTTCTGATCCTGTCTTGTCCGGTTGCGTTTCTCGCTCACTGTTTCTGTTTTGCCAATAAAAAAACCCTCGCCGCAAGGCGAGGGTTGCTGAGCCAGATCAATGAATGATCAGTCGAGGTCAGGCATTGCCAAAGTTGGTTCTGCTTGACGATCGATTCCTTTTTCGAAACCAGCAGCGGCTGCGCGGGCGCGGCCTGCGTGCCAGAGGTGACCCACCAGGAAGAAGAAGGCGAGCACAAACTGGGCTGCACCCAGCCACTGGCGAAGGTTCACGAAGTTCACCGAGTTGGGCTCGGTGATGATGCCTCCAACAGAGTTGAGTGAGGCATTAGGAGCGTGAGTCATGTATTCAGCTGCGCGGCGAACCTGCCAAGGCTGAATATCGTTTTGGAGTTTGTCGAGACTGAGTCCATTCGGACCACGCAGGGGCTCGAGCCAGGGACCACGGAAGTCCCAGAAACGCATGGTTTCACCACCAAAGATGATTTCTCCGGTGGGGGAGCGCATCAGGTACTTACCAAGACCGGTGGGTCCCATGGCCGAACCGATGTTGGCGCCCATGCGTTGGTCACGCACAAGGAAGGTGAAGCTCTGTGCTTGAGAGGCTTCAGCGTTGGTTGGTCCCCAGAACTCTGAGGGATAGGCGGTGTTGTTGAACCAGATAAAGGCAGAACAAATGAAGCTCATGAAGCTGAGAGCTCCAAGGCTGTAGCTCAGATAAGCCTCACCATTCCAGATGAAGGCGCGTCGCACCCAGCCGAAGGGCTTGGTGATGACATGCCAGATGCCACCGAAGATGCAGGTCAAGCCAAGCCAGATGTGGCCACCGATGATGTCCTCCATGGAGTTCACACCGATGATCCAGCCCTCGCCCCCAAACGGAGCTCGGAACAAATAACCAAAGATCACACCTGGATCAAGAGTTGGATTCGTGATCAAACGAACATCTCCACCACCTGGGGCCCAGGTGTCGTAGACGCCGCCAAAGAACATGGCCTTAAAGACCAAAAGCAGGCAGCCAACGCCAAGAAGGATCAGGTGATAACCGATGATGTTGGTCATCTGGTTTTTGTCGCGCCAATCCTGGGAGAAGAAGGTGGAGTAATTCTCCAGAATCTCGGGACCGCGCAATGCGTGGTACAGCCCGCCTAGGCCGAGCACGGCAGAACTGATGAGGTGCAGAACACCCACCACGAAGAAGGGGAAGAGATCAGTGACCTCACCGCCAGGACCAACGCCATAGCCGAGCGTGGCGACGTGGGGCATGCAAATGACACCCTGCTCATACATCGGCTTGTCGAAGGTGAAGTGACTCACCTCAAACAGAATCATGGCTCCAGCCCAGAACACCATCAGACCAGCGTGGGCCACGTGGGCACCTAGCAGTCGGCCAGATAGGTTGATGAGACGAGCATTACCGGACCACCAGGCATAGCCGGTGGAGTCGAGGTCTTTACCGCCAGTGGCGATAAGACCGGAATTAAAGGGCGTTTCCACGGGGCAGAACCTCTTCAGGGAAGACGAAGTTTTCGTGCGGCTGGTCAGCCGGTGCCATCCAGGCACGCAGACCTTCATTCAGAAGAATGTTCTTCGTGTAGAAGGTTTCAAATTCAGGATCCTCTGCTGCGCGGATTTCCTGTGACACGAAGTCATAGGCACGCAAGTTGAGGGCAAGGCCGACGATGCCGATGGCACTGGTCCACAAGCCCATCACTGGCACAAACAGCATGAAGAAGTGCAGCCAACGCTTGTTGGAGA
>NZ_JAKUHK010000006.1:0-21466 GCF_023630655.1 Synechococcus sp. MU1655
AAGCGTTTGGGCGATTTGATTCGAGAAGGAATTAAGTCACCACCACCTAAAAGGAAAGAAACTCGTCCAACACGATCCTCGCAACGAAAAAGGGTTGATAGCAAGAAGAAACGTGGTGAGTTAAAAAAAGGTAGGCAGTCCAGAAGCTCATTTGATGATTGAAAAATGGGAACAATATGAGTTGGTTGTACGCAGATCTAAGCTCGGGCAAAGTATGGATTTTACATGTAGATGTTTTCGTTGTAAGCTCGTCGGAAGACATGGCGTTAAGTAGTCATGATGCTCCTTTAATGTCAGTCTTTTTTAGGGTTAAAGTCATCGTGAATCTGATAATCGAGCTTTTTCTGCAATAAAAACTCCTTTCTTGGTGGGGCTGGTAATTCGTTAGCCGTGAGCTCGACAGTGTCACCTAGTTGCAGCTATTCAGATTGAGGTGTGAGCCGCTTAATGCCTTTGCTTCCATCGTAATCTCCCAGTAACAATTGCAAACATATTGATCCTCTGTTGCCCTAGCCTCTATATCAGATATGCAGTAATTTTTAATAGCAGTTAAACAAATACCGAAATGCCGATGAAAAAGCTCGCCTGGGTGCTCGTTAGTATTTCTTTTGTTGTTGGTTCTTCAGCTCATGCACAAAAAGAAATACCAAAAGCCGAGGGTTATGATCAGTGTCCTCTCGGATACATTAATACACTCGGTACAAAATGTGTATCACCTATTTACTATGAAGTTGAACCCACCTACGGTGAAGCTTGTAAGTCAGGTTGGATGAACATTGGTGCTGGCTACTGCAAGAAAAAAACTATCCTAGGAATTTTCTAATGCCTTTAATGTCGATTGTTGCGATGCATTCGAGCATCTCATTGTCTGAATATGGTGTTTATTCATTCAGAAGCTTGTCTCAGGAGTCAGCCTCAACTGAACGGAGGCACTCGCTAACAGCCTTTTGCGCTGATAGCTGGAGCGGTTCACTGTTGTCTTCTGCCGACTTTGAATTCTCATATGCATTCAGATTGATAGATCCATCTAATTCTTGAGGTTGTGGTTGGCTCGATCAATAAAATAGACTTTGGCGTCTTTCACTGACCCCCAATTGGCATTCAGAGGCATCCATTCCTTTGTGTGATTCCATTCGATGAGTTTTGTCGTCTTTCCTTTGACAAGTTATTGGAGATAAGAGATTTGTCTCTGTCTACACCCACATCTGGGATCCGCTGCCCGTCTCTGATTGGAATTGCTTCTAGTGTGTATAGATGTCGGGTTGATTTTTTCCTGTTAAGGATGTGTCCTCCTCTGAATCAGTGCAGATACTCTAAACACTGTTGAATGGGAGAGGCGGTTCAGAAGGTCACAAATCTAGAAGAAGCTAAATTCTCAAGAGTTGAGTTTAATGTCTCCATGACTTGCTGGGGAACCTGCTCTGGCTTCAATCCAATTATTGGCGCTTCAGATCCTAAGAACTCAAGAACTACAACGCAGCCAACGAGGGCAAAAGGAAGTGAAACGAACTTCATCAGTTGATTTTCCTTTCTCTTTCGGAAGAGGTGGCGTTGCATTTTTTGCCTCCAAGTTCTCCGAAATTTAACTAGTGAACTCAAGGATTGCAAGAGTGGGTGATGAGTGCGAATCAAAGTTGTCTTAGTTTCTGTATTTTAAACTACTTTTTGCAATTATACGGCGTTTGTTAAAGAGCCATTTAGAGACAGCGGTGAAAAGGAAGTCACTGCTGCTTGCTGCTCTAATTCTGACCGCCTCTCGTTCTTTGGTTGATGAGAAGTCTGGCAGGACTCTTGTGTTCACAAGAACGAATTAGCTCGTTAATGTTCCCTACGCTGCCATGAAGCAAAAACACTGAACAAGTGTCTGCTATTGATAGTTTTCTCTTAATATTCGAAAAGCACTGAGTGCCAGCTGCATCTGGAACGACTACTGCCTCAACAACGCTGGGCTAAGCGGCCAATGAACGTGGAGTTCAGTTTAAAAAATCGCCAATGGCGTCCGTCATTGAACGATGGGCAGCTTGCCCACCTTTAGGGATGGTTGATGTGAGCTGCGGGGTTGGAGGCTTGTGCGGCACGGATTTCAAGCTTTGCTTGCTGCCAAACCGTTTCCAGTTCCTGGATGCTGCGCTCTTGGAGTTGTCCCCCCAAAGCGGCTTCCACGCGAGAGAAGCGATCGAGAAAGCGCTGGTTGGTGCCGGCGAGGCCTTCTTCCGGCTGGATGTCACACCAGCGAGCCACATTCACAAGGGTGAATAGCAGGTCGCCGAGCTCTTCCTGAGCATGGTTTCGATCACCGGAGGAGACGGCCTCCTTGAGTTCATCAAGCTCCTCGTGCACCTTGTCCCAAACCCCCTTCATGTCATCCCACTCAAAACCTGCTTTGGCGGCTTTGCGTGAGATGGTCATGGCTCCAGCCAGGGCTGGTTGTCCGCGAACTTTTCTGGTGAGTTGATCGCTCAGTGGGCTGCTTGATTCTGGAAGGCTTTCGCCTCGATCGGCTTGTTCTGCGGCTTTGATGGCGTCCCAATTCGCGGAGACGGTCTCGCAGTCATGGGCCTCTGCATCGCTAAAGACATGAGGGTGGCGGCGAATCAATTTCTGAGTGATTCCACGAGCAATCGCATCGAGATCGAAGCGTTGTTTTTCCTGAGCGAGTTGGGCGTGGAGCACGACTTGTAGGAGCAGATCCCCTAGCTCCTCTTTGAGATGTTGATCATCGCCATGGCGGATCGCGTCGACGACTTCGTGAGCCTCCTCCAGGACATAGGGCACCAAGGTCTGATGGGTTTGCTTGAGGTCCCAAGGGCAACCATGGTTGGGGTCGCGCAATTGCGCGACCACCTCGACCAGATCGTGCATGGCGTCGCTCATTGGGGCAGATCGAGGAATCCTCAGTCTCGTTGTCAGGACAACTTGCACTGACCACCCCTGAGTGCCTTTCAGAGAGGATGCGCATCTGTAGTCATCGGCGATGTCTTCGCTTGCGAGGTGGCAGACGCTTGCTGGGAGGTTTTGGCATGGGGTCACCGTCCTGAATCAGATGCAGCCAAGCGCTCGCTTCAAGGCCAATCAGTGTTACGAGGACGGAGTTGGATGAGTTGTTCCATGTGTGTTGGAGCCAGCTCCGCCATTGCTCTGGGGTTGGGGTGCCCCAACGGCTGCCCAGCCAGCTGATCGTTGCGACTGAACCGCTGAGATAGGCGATCCGAATCGCTGTTCCTAGAACTGGGCTGTGCGACAGCACTGAGCGGTGACGGATCAGGCGTTGGTAAGGCCACCAAATCCAGCGCAGCACCCCCCAGCGTTGATAGGGCCTGGAATTGATATCGAGGTCAGGGGAAAGGAAGAGTCCGCCGAATAAAAAGGCCAGTGCACTGCAGAAGGCACCACTGAGTCCTAGCCATGGCCACCAGATGACCCCGTAGAGCAAAGCCAGAACACAGGTGGCGCGATCGTGCTCCCGGCCGGAAGCCATGCTGGTTGAAGCAAAGAGTGGGGTAGCCTGCCACCTTCAGGCAGA
Source organism: Synechococcus sp. MU1655 (assembly GCF_023630655.1). Lineage (NCBI taxonomy): Bacteria > Bacillati > Cyanobacteriota > Cyanophyceae > Synechococcales > Synechococcaceae > Synechococcus > Synechococcus sp. MU1655. The sequence continues at coordinate 3,524 of NZ_JAKUHK010000006.1, forward strand.
ATCACTGTCTAAGGGCGATTAGCTCAGCGGTAGAGCGCCTGCCTTACAAGCAGGATGTCCCTGGTTCGAAACCTGGATCGCCCATCTCAATCACCTCCAAAAGCCCAGCAGTGTGCTGTGGTGCGATGCCGTTGGTTACGGTGTCACCGCTCGGTTAGCGCTGATCACTGAGAGCCGGATTCGTTTTGAGTAGAAATGACTACCAATCGAATCTTGATAGTTCTTTACATTCGTTTCGAGCAACGACCCTGCCATGAGTTTGCCTCTCCACTTTCAATTCGAGAAGCTTCGACTTCAGGGGGCTATCCAGCACGCCAGTGATATGGATGAGCTCAAAGAAGTAGCTGGACAGCTTTTAGACCTCTACTTCATGCAAAAAGTCGCTACAGAACGCGTCATTTCCGAAAAATAAGGGGTTTTCCATGTCATCAGATCATTCCCATGAAATCGTCGCCACTGTCCACCTGAGCCTTGAAGCGTTGCGATTGGCGTATAAAACCACTAGCGATGCGCTTCGGAATTGGCCTGGCGGTGATCCACTCGAGCAACAATTTTTGGCGCAAAGCAAAGATCAGCTTTTTCGCTGTTTGCTAGAGCAGTCGTTTGAGCTTGAAGCCGGGTAAATCTAGTCTTGCTTGATGATTTAAGTCTTGAATTGATTGGATTGATCTAATTAATCAACGTCTTCTTTGATGCCTAAACGCTAAGTGCCTTTTTTTAGTCTGTTTGGGTTTGTCTTGATGACGGTGGCGTGGCCCTTTCGCTCAATGGATATATTTCCATTCAGTTAGCGATTTTTTGCTTGCTATTGCGTAGCTTATGATTCGTAGCCATGTTTATGTGTGGGGTTGTTGATTTTTCTCCTTTGCTAAGCAGGAACAGCTAAAACTTTGAGTAATTGCAAGTCTTCATGTGGCTGATTTTAAGGTAACGATCCTTAGTAATGGAACTGAGACAGTTGTTAGCTGCCCAGATGATCAATACATTCTTGATGCTGCAGAAGAGCACGGTATTGATATGCCTTACTCCTGTCGTGCAGGCGCATGCTCGACTTGTGCCGCGAAGGTAGTTGCTGGATCAATCGATCAGAGCGATCAAAGTTTTCTTGATGACGACCAGATTGCTGCAGGCTTTGCCCTTCTGTGTGTTTCGTATCCCGTTAGTGACTGTTCCGTGATTGCAAATGCGGAAGATGATCTTTACTGAGTTGCTAGCGTCGATCCATGCCATGTGCCAATGAATAGGATTTGTTTTTAACTTGTGGGCCCAATATTCTAAGTAAGGTTAATCATTGTGTTGTTGGATGAATCAGAGTTTTTAGCTGATTCATCCATTCTTTTGTCCTTTCTGCGTTCTCGGTGACTCACACGTGGCTTTGGAGCTGTTGATCGCTTCAGCGATCTATACCACAACAGAGTCCCGAAAACGATCCATGAAGTGGATGGTCAGGATGTTGACGTCCTTCAGCGTAATAGAGCTTCTCCATGAGGAGATTTGGGGGCTTCATTCCAGTGTTTGCTTGGGCTGGAGTTGTCAATAGGGTGAGGGCAGCAATTGCCGAGAAAAATTTCATATTTGTCATCCAATAAATTGATCTGGGTTGATCTCGTCAAAGACCAATGGCGCGTAGCAAGCTTTCTCCAGTCAGCAATTCTGTGGCTATAGCAGCAACGAATCCAAGCATTGCTAATCGTCCATTGAGCTTTTCTGCTCGTGAATGGAAGCCCCAGCCAGCATCCGCCGTTGCATATTCCATGCGGGGCTCTTTGGCGTACACATTGCCGTGACCTTCGCCATCTCTGGTGACGAGGCCAGTTGGAGCGCGGAGTGTTGTGGTCATGAATGTCTCCGATTGGGACCTGATAGGTCTAGATCTGCTTCCCTGCACTTGGAAGGGGGGCAGCCGCACCAGAAGGTTCGGTTTCAGGACCTACCTGTGTGGTCTAAACGTGAGTATTGACGAGGTGTTTGTGTTCGTTCCTTCCTCCGTGACCCTGTGTTTAGGTCAGGCTCCTCTTTCACCATGCTGAAGCGTTGCCAGGGTGACTGCACGCACAACATTGGCGTCCGTTAGAACCCTCACGACAACGCCACCGTTCAGATCATTCTCTCGCTCAACAACAAGCCCTGGAACCTCTTCTCCACTCGCCAGCCTGTAAGGGGTGGCTCAAATGGAAGGCTCCCTGAGTGATTACCACTGTCAGTCCGGTGAAGGGCTAGAAAATAAACAATGATCCGATGCGTGTGATATGTGATGTGTGATCTAGAGGCTGCCAGAATTGCGAAATTTATTGGCTAAGTTGGCCAACTAGTCTTGTCCTCAGGTTTATGCCGCTCCTAATAATTGATTCAGCTAATTTAGTCAAAAGTTTGAAGAATGGCCGTGATGCTTTGCGGCCTTCGCTTGAGTTCGTTGTTGAATTCCATGGCTAAATTTTGTGCCTCTATCGCATCTGAAGCGTAAACATTGTCTTCGTGGATGTTTCCAAGTGAGTCTCGGTATCGGATTGCATAGCGTCTGAAGGCCTGATGGGTGGACATAAAACTTCTTTCAGTCTGCTTTTAATAGGGGGATGCAAGGTGTCCAACCCCCGGTGAAGGCGGAAGGACACGTTGTCGGATTGCAATAGTGGTGGGTCGTGATCAGCCAGAAACAGCTGAGATGCTGTATGGAGCTTCTGGGAAACTTGTTGGCATTGGGTCAGGTTTACCTTGAGCTAATGCTTTGGCACGTTGATACATTTGACTGGATGTTGCACCTGATGCCTCCATGGCTTTGGCAACAACATCCCAGTTACGAATTTCGGTTGACATTTGAATTCAATTCAGAACTCTCAAATAATCGCTAGTGAGCCGATCTGTCCGTGACAGTGAAATCCCCCCATCGGCCGAACTCGCGTTTCCTATGAACGATTGATAAGTATTTGCTTCCACGTCTGGCTGTCTTGATCAGGCGCCCATTGGTCTGTCTGGTTCGCTTTGATGGGGAGTCCTCCTCCTGGGTGGCTTGATCTGATTTGTTTTGTCCTTTGACTTGCTCGCTAGAGATAAGGAAAGATTGCAAAGATCAGCTGACATCAAGCCCGTCAAGGGTCATGGTTGGAATTTGCGGGTGAAATTGATGCTGAAAGTGAAGCATGTGGCCATGGCATGCTGTGCCGCGTTGCAATCTCTCTCTTTTGCAGGTTTGCCTGTAAGTGCAGCACAAAATTGTGGCCCTAATCGGCACTGGGTTCAGACAGGTGAAGGTTATGGCGCTGGATATTGCAAGCCCAAGCACAGGAGGGATCATCAAGTTTGTGCAATCGGCTATCACTACGAAGGTGGTGGTGTTTGTAGACGCAATGGAGACTGGTGGCAAGGGCGTAGGCCAATTAACTGGGGGCCTCGTTATGAGCCTCAGAGGCCAGAAGGCGGCGTTACGTTTCAGGGCCCGAATGGTGGGAACATTCGAGTGAGATGGTGAGATCTTCCCAAGTCTAAACTTTTGATTTAGCAACTTTTAATGCCCCGCCTTGGGCGGGGATTTTTATTGCTTTCACTTCCATATTCTTATTTGAATTCGCTGAGGGATTTGGATGAGCTTGCGGTTCAAATCTCTTAGGTGCCAGTGTTTCGGCTTTGGCGAATCCCTCATGTTCTGTTGTGTCAGCGCCTAGCTGCTAGCGCTTCCGAGTCTCAGTACTGATCAGTTTTGCTCCCACGATTTTGTTGGTGAGCTGCAATCAGGATTCTGGGTATTGAGCAACGAAACGATTTTTTATTTAAAATCTCCTTAAAATAGCAGTATTGGTAATGATTGAGAGGCAACTGTTAGTGCCTTCCATGCCGAACGCTCGAGATCTGATCAATGCCCACCTCTATCCAGTGTTGGCAACATTTTCAGTTATTTATTTTGCGATTCAAATTGCTCCGATCGCAAACCAGGCTCGATATTTCGATCATTGCGTGGATGAAGTGATTAAGGAAGCGAAGGGTGGTTTTGCCGAGAAACGAGCCTTTGCTGCCAAGCTCTGCAGTGGGAGCTGATCACTGCTGACAGGCTGCTTAAGGGTGATTTTGTTGGCACTCAGAGCAAATACCGAAGAATTCCAAAGTGTGGAACAACATCTTGAAGCCGGATGTCTCTTCGGTGGAGATTGAGAGTCCGTGAATCGGGCAGTGATCCAATGCTTTGGTTCTTCCGCAGTCCACACATGTGAGGTGATGGCGGTCTTGCTCAATTGGGGCATAAAGGGCCTCTCCTGTAGGCAGATGCCTGCAGCGCACCAGACCCTGCTGTTGCAGTTGTCTGAGGTTCCGGTACACCGTTGCGAGTCCCATGGCGTTGGATCCGCTCTCTAAGAGTCGATGGAGCTGTTGCCCACTCATTTCGTCACCGCTGTCACGCAAGGCGTCGAGAAGGCGTTGCTGTCGAGTTCGGCTGGCTGTCGGCTGGGTCGTCATGGTGATCAGACCTCGCTTTTATTGCATAGGATCATGTCATCGCTGATCCTCCAAAGACGTTCGCGTTGCTCGGCGTCTCTGGCAGGACGGGCTACAGGCTGACGTGTTGGCATTCCGCGCATCGATGCAAACCCACCTGGCCCAAAGTGTTCTCCACCCTTAGCGCTGCTTGCTGTTGCTGCATGGAGTTGGGGGAGAGCGCCCATCGCTGCGCTTTGAAATAAGGGATCCATCAGTCGGTAGGCCAAAGACTCTTGCCAGGCTCCTGTCGCGGCCACGGAGACCGGTTGAAGGTTGGTGCGGGCCAAGCCTGGATGGGCCGCGAGTGATATCACCGTGCTGTTTTGTTTGTGAAGTCGATGATTGAGCTCGAGTGCAAACATCACGTTGGCCAATTTGCTTTGGCTGTAGGCCTTCCATCGGTCATAACGCCGCTCACCTTGCAGGTCTGACCACTGCATTTTGCCGAAATATTGCGCTCCCGACGTCACAGTGACCACCCGGGCATCTTCTCGGCCTTCCATCAGTGGAAGAAGCCTTTGGGTGAGTGCCATGTGCCCTAGATGGTTCACTGCAAATTGCATTTCGAAGCCTTGGACGCTCAACCGTCTTGGTGGGGCCATCAAGCCAGCGTTGTTCATCAACAGGTCCAGGCGTCCATAACGCTCTTGGACAGCATTGGCGCAGCGTTCAACACTGTTGAGATCGGATAAATCAAGATCCAGCAGGTCAACGCCCGTTGTGCCGAGATCCAGCAAGTCTCGGCGTGCCGCTTCGCTTTTTCGTTGGCTGCGGCAAGCCATCAGTACGGTTGCGCCCTTTTGTAAAAGCGCACGACTGGTTTCCAAACCCAGGCCGCTGTTGGCCCCAGTCACGAGGGCCACGCGTCCAGTTTGGTCTGGGATGTCCTTCAGGGTCCAGCCCATGCAGCAGACGTCAGAGAAGATCCAGTCTCGCGGTTGGAATCAGTCTTCGGGGAAGAGCAATTCCGCTAATTCGTCGGCGTCGACGTCGTAGACACGGGCAAGAGACGTTTCAATCGCACTGGTGACTTCGCCCGGTAGGAATCTCATGGCATTGAGTGCGTCTTCGGCGATCTCATCTGTCAGGAGTTGGTCATCGCCTTCGAGCTTCTCGTCGTTGATGACGGCCATCACCCAGCTCTGATAGGCAAATACCAGATCCGAGAACTCGAGTTCGGGATCGTTGAGATCCAGGGTCATGGCCAGAGTCGATCATTAGCACCACCATTTTGACCTCCGGTAGGGAAGATGTCTTGCAGAAGATGTTTGATATGAGCCTTCCGGATCCTGACCAGCTGCAGGGAACCCTTGTGGACTTTGCGCTTTTGGAGCTGATTCGACAGCACCGTCTCAGTTTTCAGCCGATTTGGACGGTTGATGGCTGGGCCAAATTGATGATCTGGCTTGCCTTGAATTGCGGTCTTTCAGGGGACACCGAAAGTCTTGAGCATTTCGCGACGTCGCTGGGGGAGACGATCACGACGCGGATGCGACGCACATTTTTTGAACGAGAGTTGGCCGATCTGGAGCTCCATGTCTTGGCAGATCCAGCTGATACGGAAGTGCTGCTGCTCTCTCAAGCCCCGCAAGATCCCCTAGTGCTGGCACCGGAACGTCTAACTCGTGCTTTAAAGCGGGTTGATTTGCTCGAACATGTGACTGCTGATCAAAGTCAGTGGCAAGCTCTTGATGGCATCGTCGCGATCCCTTGGAAACGTTCTGACTCCTGATGACCATGGACCTGATCGCCAGGTATCGCAACGCTGGTTTTGAGGCGGTGGCTGATGGTGCTATCGCCTTTTTTGATCGCCGCACTGATCTGCAGCGGGCCGGGGTGGCCTTCGGGCCAGGCGGTGCTGAAGAACCGGCCAAGGTGTCGACGGATATCAGCCTGGTCGCGATTGATCGGAGTGATCCAGATGCCTTTGGATTATCTGAGGTGATCTTGCGCGGCGTTGCCGCTGGACTCGAACGCTTTTTGCAAGAAAGGCCGCTGTTTCGTTCGGTCTGCCCTGATCAAGAGTTGTTCGTGATGCCGATCTTCAACCTTCAGCGGTATGCCCCTGGCGAAGGTTTTAAGCAGTGGCATTGTGATTGGACGATTAGTGATGAAGCAACTGAGCCAGTGCATCGTGTGCTGGCTTGGATTCTCTATTGCGACACGGTGGAAGAGGCAGGCACGGAATTCCATTGGCAGAACCATCACGAACCCGCCGAACGCGGCAAGTTAATTATTTTTCCAGCGGGTCCATCTCACATTCACCGGGGGAGGGTGAATCCGGATTTGAGTAAGACGATTGCCACAGGATGGATTAATGCTGGTTCGCGTCAGGGTTATCTACAGCGCCTGGCACAGGGAGACGACATTCTCCCTCCCTCTGTCTAGGGGTACGGGCTACTTTTGGAAGATTTTAGTTGCATCATTATTTGCTTTTAATTGTGATTGTTTGGATTGTCGTTGAAACTTGATGTGAGATTAGTTTTGTTGTTCAACGTTGGATTGCTCTGGTTTATGGAAGGGCTGTTGTTCTTCTGAGAAGTGATGGCTGTTTTTCAGAGTTTCCAGTTTTTCATCGTCCATAGCAATTCGCCTGCATCCCAGCTGCAGAGATCGAAATTGTGGATTGCGGTCGCATCGGAAGCATCGAGCAGGCGTTGGGCGTAGTGCTTCACCAATGCAGCAGGGTCGAGATCTACCCCTGCCTGTGCTGCTACCTCACTAACGGCAGCCGCTGTGGTGGCCATCCTCAAGCTCCTCTTGAGATTATCGTTCTGGGCCACAGCTTCAAGCATCTGCTGGATTGCAGCGCTGAGATCGTTAGAAGTTGAGCCCATGGATCGGTTGGTATTGATGCTCTTTGATCATCGCTGTCAAGCCGAATGAAAACGTCTTTTGCGACCATGAATGGCGTGTATGGGCTCTACCCGTGTCGGATCTGGCCAAGACCTATGACCCGGTTGGTACGGAAGCCAGATGGCAGAAGGCCTGGGAGGACGTGGGGGCCTTTCATCCCGATCCTGCGGCTGAGGGCGAACCGTTTGCGGTGGTGATCCCGCCTCCCAATGTCACCGGCAGCCTGCACATGGGGCATGCCTTTAATACGGCTCTGATCGATACGATCGTGCGCTATCAACGGTTGGCGGGCAAAAACGTGCTTTGCCTCCCTGGTACGGATCACGCTTCGATTGCAGTCCAAACCATTCTTGAGAAGCAGCTCAAGGAGGAGGGCAAGACGCGCCATGACCTTGGCCGTGAGGCTTTTTTGGAGCGCGCCTGGCAGTGGAAAGCAGAAAGTGGAGGTCGCATCGTCGATCAGTTGCGTCGGTTGGGGTATTCCGTCGACTGGCAGCGCCAACGATTCACGTTGGATGAGGGGTTGAGCGAGGCGGTGAAAGAGGCCTTTGTTCGCCTGCATGAGCAGGGCCTCATTTATCGCGGTGAATATTTGGTGAATTGGTGTCCTGCTTCGGGCTCCGCGGTGAGTGACCTGGAGGTGGAGATGAAGGAGGTGGATGGCCATCTTTGGCATTTCCGCTATCCGCTCAGTAGTGGTGAGGGTCATCTTGAGGTCGCCACTACGCGGCCCGAAACGATGCTCGGTGATTCGGCAGTGGCGGTGAATCCCAGCGATGAGCGTTATGCCCATCTAGTGGGTCAGACCCTTGACCTCCCTTTTACGGGCCGTCAGATCCCGATCGTTGCCGACGATCACGTGGAGAAGGAGTTCGGCACTGGCTGCGTCAAGGTCACACCAGCTCATGACCCCAATGACTTCGCGATTGGGCAGCGTCATGGTCTGGCTCAGATCACGGTGATGCGCAAGAACGGCACGATGAATGCCCAGGCCGGGCGCTTCGAAGGCTTGGATCGCTTTGAGGCGCGTAAGGCTGTGGTGGCAGCCCTTGATGAAGACGGCTTGTTGGTCAAGGTCGAGGACTACCGGCACAGCGTTCCCCACTCCGATCGGGGAAAGGTGCCGGTGGAGCCGCTGCTCTCCACCCAGTGGTTTATCAAGACCGAGCCTCTCGCTGCTCGCTGTCGAGAAGCACTGGCTCAACAGGATCCCAGCTTTATTCCCGAGCGCTGGGAAAAGGTTTACCGCGATTGGCTGACAGATATCCGCGACTGGTGCATCAGTCGTCAGCTGTGGTGGGGCCATCGCATCCCCGCCTGGTTTGTCATTAGTGAAACCGGCGGCAAGTACACCGACACCACGCCTTATGTGGTGGCTAGGGATGAGGCTGAAGCGCTGGCGAAAGCCCAAGAGCAGTTTGGAGCTCAGGCCCGTATTGAGCAGGATGAAGACGTGCTCGACACCTGGTTCTCGAGTGGACTTTGGCCGTTTTCAACCCTGGGTTGGCCCGATGCGAATGCCGCTGACCTTCAGCGTTGGTACCCCACTAGCACCTTGATTACAGGCTTCGACATCATCTTTTTCTGGGTCGCCCGGATGACGATGATGGCCGGTGCTTTCACCGGTGAGATGCCTTTTAAGGACGTCTATATCCATGGTCTGGTGCGGGACGAGCAGAACCGCAAGATGAGCAAAAGCGCCGGCAATGGGATCGATCCCCTGTTGTTGATTGAGCGCTACGGCACCGATGCCCTGCGTTTTGCTCTGGTGCGCGAGGTGGCCGGTGCTGGCCAGGACATTCGCCTCGATTACGACCGTAAGAAGGACACCTCAGCCACGGTTGAGGCCTCTCGCAACTTCGCGAACAAGCTTTGGAATGCCACCCGTTTCGCCCTGATGAATCTGGGTGGGTCCACACCAGCAGAGCTTGGTGAGCCAGAGGTTTCCGCGTTGCGGCTCGCCGACCGTTGGATTTTGTCGCGCTTGGCGCGCGTGAATCAGGAAACGGCAGGGCGATACAGCAGTTATGCCCTTGGTGAAGCCGCTAAGGGCCTCTATGAATTCGCTTGGAACGATGTTTGTGACTGGTACTTGGAACTGAGCAAGCGTCGTTTAAATCCAGGCGAGGATCCCAGCGCTGCAGCCTTGGCGGATCAGCACACGGCCAAACAAGTGCTCGCGAAGGTGATCAGCCAAATGCATTTGATGTTGCATCCGTTGATGCCCCATCTCACCGAAGAGCTGTGGCACAGCGTGACTGCTGAGCCCGAAATCACGTTTTTAGCGCTTCAGCCTTGGCCTTCTCAAGACGAGGGTGCTTTGGATGATGGTTTGGAAGCCTCTTTTGCCGAGCTGATTGCTGCCATTCGAGTGGTTCGTAATTTACGAGCCGTTGCGGGTTTGAAGCCGTCCCAATCGGTGCCTGTTCGTTTCGTGACGAGCCGCCCTGAGCTGATGGCAGTGTTGGAGCAAGGTACGGCTGACATCACTGCGCTCACTCGAGCTGAATCTGTTGAGTTAATGACGCAGGCTCAGGCCGAGGCGGCTCCTGTTGCGAAAGCACTCGCTGGTGTCTGCGGTGAGTTACAGGTGTTGCTGCCCATCGAAGGCCTGGTTGACCTTGAAGCACTTCAGGGCCGTCTTGAAAAAGACATCGCCAAAGCTGATAAGGAGATCAAGGGATTGGCGGGACGCCTCAGTAATCCGAATTTTGCGGATAAGGCACCAGCGAATGTGGTCGCTGAATGCAAGGTCAAGCTTGCTGAAGCGGAGTCTCAGGCTGACCTTGCGCGCAGACGGTTGGCGGATTTGGGATAAATAGTGGCTGTTAGGTCGAGGGGAATAGCTGCTCTGGTTTTAAATTGGGGGCTGGATAGAGGGTGGTGCAATCGAAAGCAAAGTCGGCATTGTTAGCTTTTACAATTTTTGCAATCTCAAGAAATATTTCTTGCTGGATGTCTAAGTAGTCTTGCCAGTTTGTGGTTTTAGTGAAGCAATAAACCTGAAGATTGAGCGAAGAACTCTCCCATGCGTTGAAATGCACCAGGATGATTTGGTTGTTGTCAATCGCACTATGGTTTTTTAGGAGCTCGCGCACTTGCTTGGTAATGGTATCCATGGCGGGGATATCTTCGTATCGCAAGCCAATATTTGCCAGGATCCGGCGGTTATACATTTGTCCGGGATTGACGATGCTATTCGTTGCAAATACTGCGTTGGGGATATACATTGGTCGCCGCTCAAATGTGCGTAGTCGTGTGTGATACCAGCCGATATTTTCAACGGTTCCTTCCATTCCGTCGGTGCTGATCCAGTCCCCTTCCTTAAAGGGACGGTTAAAGAACAGCATGAAGCCGGAGAAGAAGTTTTGGGAGATGTTCTGCGTCCCGAATGCCAGTCCGACTCCCGCGCCTCCTCCTAGAGCCGCCAGTGCTGTGGCGGGAACCCCGAAGGTGAGCATCAAGGCGCTAGCACCAATCAACAGAATCAAGATTGTGTAGATGCGGCCAATAAAGCTGATGGCCATCGCGCGATCCTTAGGGTCGTCCATCTGGAGCCATCGCTCAAAACGTCTGGTCTCCATGACGGTGTGGCCCAATCGGCTCACCGCCCACGTGACGGCGAGGATCGTGATTGTGGCGGAGAGCTTTAAAGCATTGCTGCCATCCAGCCACCCCACATTGTTGGCGATTTGGCGTCCGAGCCAGCCCAAGTAAAGAGAGGTGCTGAGCCCTAGGAGCAATGGCTGACGGATTGCTTTCGCGATCATCCCTCCAAGATGTTGCCCTCTCCGCTCCATGAGTCCAAGGACAAGCCAGAGCGCTATCAGAACGGCAGTACCAATCAATACCCCGGAGTTGGAGTGGATCAAATCCACGTCTTGAATGATCCTTTCTTTCATTGCGTCATCGTGGTGATCTGCTTCATGCAGTCTGCCGTCTCCTTCGTCTTTGATCAGGCCGAATGCAGAGGTCTATCAACTTTCATTGGGCTGATTTGTCATAGCGTTCGCTACATCCACGGGTTGGTTCGGGACGGGCAGAACCGCAAGATGAGCAAGAGCGCTGGTTTGGTATTGATCCGCTGCTTCTGATTGAGCTATGGCACCGACGGCCTTCGCTGCGCTCTAGTGCGGGAGGGTGCTGGCAATCGTGATCAGTCCAATGCCTCTGATGCTGTATCCCCTGATGACGCATCTCCCAGAGGAGCTTTGGCACAGCGTTACCGCGGAGAGCGAACCCTTTGTCTTGGCACTTCAATCTTGGCCAGTTGGGGACGAGGTTGCTTTGGATGATGAATTGGAAACGTCCTTTGCTGAGTTGATCGCTGTAATACGCCTGGTCCGTCATTGGCGAGCCGTTGCGGGTTTAAAACCATCCCAATCGTTACCCGTGCGATTCGTGACTGACCGCCCAGCTTTGGTGGAAGTCTTTGGGCAAGGTACGTCTGATATCACGTCTTTGACTCGACCGAAATCCGTCCAGTTAATGACCGCAGCGGACGCCGAGTCTGCCCCTGTTACTACCCATCGAAGGCCTGGTTGATCTGGAAGCACTTCAGGCCCGCCTAGCGAAAGACATCGCCAAGCCCGAGAAGGAGATCAAGGGCTTCCCCGGCCTATGAGCCAATCCCAACCTTGCAGAGAAGCAGGCGCGGGCAGAGTTAGCACCTAAAAGGCTGTGCGATCTGAACTGAGTTGTTATCAGTGGTTGACCAACTCTCGATGGAATGCTCCTTGATTAACTGACATGGTTGTAACTGCCATCTTTGTTAAATAAAAATCCTTGGGCATATTCACAGCCAAGGGATTCAAGGATGGTTTTTTGTCCGATAGTTTCTACCCCTTCTCCTATGAGTTCCATATTAAACGCTTTGGCCATGCTGATAATAGATTTGATGAGCTTGATCTCTGATTCTTGATGGATGTTTTGAATGTAGGTTCTATCTATTTTTAAATAGGTAAATGGTAGCTTTCTAAGGAGTTCGATTGAGGCATAGCCAGTGCCGAAATCATCTAGAGAGAAGCGAATTCCCTCCTTTTGAAGGGAGGTAATATGATCTAGTGCGCAATTGGTGTCTTCTAAGACGGCGGTTTCTGTTATTTCTATGCAGATTCTTTCGGGATCAATGTCTCTATCGCGAAGCTGATGCAAGAACTTTGAGGGGAATTTGTTTTCTAAAAATTGGATAGGACTTATGTTTATCGATATATAAGCATTTTTGTTATGACGTATTTTGCTTAATTCATCTTTGATTCCGTCGAGTATGGACTCTGTAATGGAATTAATAATGCCCGCTTCTTCCGCGCATGATATTAAGTATTGAATACTGTTTTTAAGGCGAGGGCAACGAAAAAGGGCTTCATATCCAGCGATCCGTTGTTGTCCCTTGTTATTTAAAGAGTCATTGGTGTCTAGTCTTATAATTGGCTGCAAGAAAAGTCCGCTTTCGCCTGCGTCAATCAATGCTCTGAGTCTTTCTGCGGTAGTGGCTTTTGAAATAAGAGCTGATGCCATTCCCGCTTGATAGATATAGTAACAATTGCGCCCCATTCCTTTGGCTTTGTATAAAGCCATGTCCGCTTTGTCTAATAATGTTGCTGTAGACTTAGATTCAGTATTGGCGATGCAAATTCCAATGCTGCAGGTATTGTAAACAGTACAATTTGTGAGGCTAAAGGCATTTGATAATTTGGCTAGGAGTTTTCCTGCTATTGATGTGGTTAGGGTTTCTATCTCGCTGTTGCTTTTGTATGGAAGTCTAAAAATGATGACGAATTCATCCCCTCCAAGACGAGCTACAAAGTCATTGGCTCGTAAGCAAGATTTGATTCGGTTGGCAACCTGGATTAGAAATTGATCACCTGCCGCATGCCCATGAGAGTCATTTAAGAATTTAAAATTGTCAATATCAATGGCAAATATTGCTAAGCGATATTCATTTCTATTGAGGCCATTTACAGCATTTTTTAGTTCTTCCTCAAAGGAGAATCGATTTCGAAGGCCTGTTAAGGTGTCATAAAAAGCGAGATGGTTAATTCGCTGTTGTTGTTCTTTTGCCCGTGTAATATTATTCGCAACAAGAGCTATCACTGAAGGCTCATTATTGACACTTTTTGTGACTACCGCTTCAACCTTCAGGGTTTGAATTTTTTCTGAACCGATTGGTTTAATGCGAACCTCAATTCCAGATACTTCGGGCAAGTGAGGTCTGCCGGTTTTGCGTTTAATGGTATCCAGGAAAAAATGAAACTTTTGATAATCATCTTTGATGATAAAATATTTCCAGTTTTCGCTTAGTGAATGATTGGCTCTTTGCGCGATTCTGTGATATTTGTGTATGCCTAATAGTCGTCTCATCTTAAGTGATGGTAAGCATTGATTTGTTTGTAGATTCCACTCAACCCAGCCGTCATTGGTTCCTTCAAAAGCAGCATGTGTTCGACCTTGGGCTTCCTGAAGCTGCTTAATTAACCCTGAAACTCGTGCAGTCTTTTCTTGCTCTATCTCTAGTTGACGGAGACTCGACCAGCTAAGTAATCCAAAAGCCGGTAGAAAGGCAACTCCAAATGCTCCAAAGAGAATAATCTCAATTTTGCGAATTAGTGCTAAGTCATTCTCGTCGTTGACTGCATGTCCTGTTACATATCCAAGGGGTAGATTGTTGTTTTCGATTCTTCTTTCTGCGTAAAAGTTTCCATTGTAAATTGTTTTGTTATTTGGCTCTTGTCTGCTTGCCTGACATTTTTTTGGTGGTTTGCCATATTTAATCGATGCAGGAGCACCCGGCTGCTCACGACTCGCAATTGACAATATTTTCCCGTTGTTATCCGAAACCAACAGGCATGTCACATGAAGGTCTTCATCAAGAATTCGTAGGAGAAGTGTATCAATATTGTTGTAGTTTTCAAGTAGGACATTTTCGCTAAGTTGTAATGCAATTCTGCTGATTGCTTGCTTGAAATTAAGATTTCTTTGTTCTTCTAAATTTCGAAGAATCCATCGGTCTGCTCCGAATAGAGCAATAAGGCCGCAGGATGCCATCAGTGTCAGTGGAACAGCGTTATGGCGGAAGACAAGGACTGCTTTTTTAATATTAAATTTTCTTTTCAAGTGCCAGTTCATTGCACGTATTTTTCCAGCCTAAGATTTTTAAGTGGGGCGTAATCTTGAGTGTAGTTAGCCTTGATAGGGATTTTTATCTGAACTTGCCTAAATAGATTTTTTGAATGGGAATCTTTTGAAATCGTGATCCACGCATTTTGAACGTTCTTAATTTCTTCAGGGGGTAGCTCTTTCAGTGCTGAAAAGGGATGAGCTGGGTACCCAGGGGTCTCAACCAAGACAGATAGATTGGAGCGAAGCTCGTCGCTTTCTCGGTTGAATGTGTTGTTGACCCCGCCCCCAATAAGCTCCGAATCTCGTGCGACCCCGCGATAAACATTTTGGTGCGTTTTGACGTATTTTGGATTGAACTTGATATTCTTCTTGTCAAGGTATGCCCGTGTCAGTAGTGATGCGCCAAATGCATTGGGTGCCGGCAGCAATAATGTGCGTCCATTGATTTGCTGTACGGAATTAATATTGCTGCCTTTTTTGGTCACAATGATCCCTGTGAGCAAACGTTGCTTGTCCCTAATGATAGGTTGATAGATATCGCTCACCATCACCTGATGGTATGGGTTCATAAAGGCATAATCGTAAGACCCTGATTTGAGCCCTACTTCAAATGACGGAATTGATTTTTGTTGTTCGAGCTTGAAGCATATATTTGTGCGCTTTCCTATTTCTGTAAGAAGAGGCCAGTAATCAGAATGAATTCTCGAGGCGGAGAATTGAGGGACAATGGAAACTGTTCGAAGTTTTGCATCTGCGGAATGCTCACCCGCGCAATCTTTCACCGTGTTTGTCGCAAGCCTTGATTCGTTACTAGATTCAATTCTTTTTGAGTGATTATGATTGCATCCAGCGATTACTCCGGCAAATGCTATGAGTAGGAGCTTTATCGTTAAAATAGACATTCTTGATTGCATTGAGTGTTAGGGTTTGTACAGGCTTGTGTTTGCCAAAAATGTTCCTATCGTTGATCTTTTGTGGTAATCATGTAACCGTGGATATCAATAGTATAGGTTGTTGATTTGGTATTGTCTCTTGAGCTTGGGGTTCGTGATCTCTTTTAAGTTAATTTTAGGCTTGTAATGTCATTGTCAATGACTCGTCTGGCGTGTTCCCAATCCCTTGACGACTCAGTTGCTCACTGTTGTGAAGGACTGAGAAAGATCGATTGAGTTGGTGAAAGGCAGCTTGGTTGCAGGAACTCTGCGACTTTTTGTGTCTTGTCAGATTCAATCCAGGGATGCCTTTGGGTAGGCGGTGAGCTGCAGACACTGCAGTGCTAGCTGCGCTAGCCCGAAAACGATTAGGAGTGATCGTGCGGGTTTCGCTGGGATTGCAGGCTTGATTGACTGTTGGGTGGCCACTCCATCGGATAGACCTGGCGTTGTGGGAAGGGGATGCCAATCCCATGGTCGTTGAACGCAGTCCAGATCTCCTGACGCAAGTTACTACTTACGGTGAGAGCCTCGAGGGGATGACGGACCGAGTACTTGAGTTTGTAGTTGATCGAAGACTCTGCAAAGTCGATCGCGAAAGCTTTGGGTGCAGGATGTAGTAGGACCCTTGGATGTTGGCAGGCAACCTGCTCGAGAAGTGCCATCACCTGCTGCGGTTCATGGTGATAGGCAGCACCGACAACCACTTCGTCTCGTCTGAAGTTTTCGCCAGCGGTGAATGATTCAGCATCTTGATTGAACAAGGTTTGGTTGGGAATGAGCAGTTCAGCGTCATCCCGTTCCCGTGATAAGAGTGTGGCTCGAAGTAATAATTTGTTGACTCGGCAAGGCTCGCCTTTGATCATCAGAATCTCTCCCGGTCGGATGGATCCTTCGAACAAGAGCCAGATTCCGCTGAAGATATTCGCAAAGATTTCTTTCACTCCGAAACCAAGACCAACCGACAATCCTGCTGAAATGGTTAGTAATGCTGTTGCGTTGAAACCAGCCTGAAGGGCCACAGCCAGGAGGCCAAAACTGATGAGCAGATATCGAACAATGATTTCAATCGCATGTCGACTTTGATCGCTGATTTTTAGGGCTGCTTGTGATAACAATGAGATCAGAAATGCGATCGGTGCGCTGGCTATCAGAATCAGATAGAGGCCGATGAGGGAAGAAAAAAGTTTGCCGAGCGCCAGTTGGGAATCCAGCAATGTGCCCACATTAATGAGACCGATGGATGAGAGGCTGCTGAGTCGATCGATGCAGTAAAGCAGTGCAAAAACCAGGATGGCCGGCCGGGCCAGTCGCCTGAGCCACCGGGCTCTTCGATCCTTCGGGTTGCGTTGGATTAGCTTCTGTTCGATCCACAACAGCAGGTTCCATGCTGCCCAGATCGATCCAAAGCGGATTGTGATTCCTGTGGGAATGGATGCCACCCCAAGCAAAATACTGATGACAATCAGTGTCAGAGGACCTACTGCCAGACAAGTGCTGAGTGAGGCATTTTTTGTGCTCAGCTGTTTGCGAATGAAGCCGTCAGTGATCAGTGCGCAGGTAATCAGGAGCAACTGCCACGTAACAGCTGGTCGATCAATGTATCCAGACCAGGATGAAATCTCGAAGAAAAGGTTGTTCATTATTGACCTTGTTTGCTCAAGTTGGTTAAAATATGCACAGCTTCGTCAATGCTGATGATCCCACTGGTCAATTTGGCTAGAGTTGCACTGACTGCAAGATATTTCTTGGGTGTTCCTAGGTATTGAAGGATCATGGGCCACTCCTTGAGATAGCTCAGTGATTGTTTGTTCCAGGAATCGTTGTAGGCCTTGAGGGTTTGTGAGCTTTGATTCGGAATATCAACATCCTTGTTCGCTGGTAGGAAATCCTCTGTTCGAAGCATCAGTTGCCTTTGACCTACCGCATTGGTATTCGATTTCACATAACTCAGAGCAATCGCCCGTTGTGCTGGGCTTGAATCAGTGCCCAGGCCAAAAGCAAAGACGAACGGCCATGCAAAAGCTTTAGTTTGAACCCCATTCGGAAGGATCGCAATGCTGAGCTTTTCCCCCATTCTCTCTTTGATTTCCAGCACTTGATAAGAATGGCAGGAGATCCAGTCAAGATTATTCGCGGCCAATTCATTGATAAGTTCAGATTGCTGGCTGTAAAAGGAGATGTTTTGGTAATAAGCCGCTTGTCGTAACCATGTGATCCACTCTTTGATTTTGGGTTGCAGTTTGTTTTGATTGGTCTTGTTCACCAGCGAGCTGATGCCTGGGATAGCACCGGTCGAACCAGCCGTCCAGAGGATCTCATCGGTGCGCGTTGATAGCCCGATGCGAACGCCGCTGGCGCCAAGTTCCACCAATTCTTGGATTGTTTCAGGCGGCTGTTTCACAGCTTTGTTGTTATAACAGGAAATCTGTGGAAGGATTGCGAAGGGAGCGAAGAGAAGTTTGTCGTCAACGAAGGAGAGGTTTTTGATGACCTCGTCGTACTGTTGTGTCCACTGTGGACTGTTGGGAAAGGAGCTTAATAGTGAGTCTTGATAAAGATTTCGCAG